>JAYUCX010000063.1:0-4324 GCA_043740145.1 Gammaproteobacteria bacterium | reverse complement strand
GCGAAAAAACTGGGCTTTGGACATTCGCTGGCGATCTGCAACGTGCCGGAGAGTTCGCTGGTGCGCGAGTCCGAATTGGTGCTCATGACCCGCGCCGGGCCTGAGATCGGCGTCGCTTCCACCAAGGCCTTCACCACGCAACTGGTCGCACTGCTCATCCTGGTGGTGGTATTAGGCCGCAGACACGGCATGAGCAAAGAGTTGGAGGGGGAGATCGTCCGCGAGCTTGAGCGCGTTCCCGCCCAGATCACGCAGACCTTGGAGCTTAACAAACAGATTCAGATTCTTGCCGAACGCTTTGCCGATAAAAGTCACGCACTGTTCCTGGGGCGCGGCGCGCATTATCCGGTCGCGATGGAAGGCGCGTTGAAGCTCAAGGAAATCTCTTACATCCATGCCGAGGCCTATCCAGCCGGTGAGCTGAAGCATGGGCCGCTGGCGCTGGTGGACGCCGATATGCCCGTGGTCGCCGTCGCGCCCAACAACGACCTCCTGGAGAAGCTCAAATCCAATTTACAAGAGGTGCGCGCGCGCGGCGGTCAGTTGATTGTGTTTGCCGATGCCTCCTCCGGCGTAAAATCCACTGAGGGGGTAGAGGTCATTAACGTCGCGCACAGTGAGGACTATGTCTCACCGATTATTTATACCGTGCCGCTGCAACTCCTCGCCTACCATGTCGCAGTGCTCAAGGGTACCGATGTGGACAAGCCGCGTAACCTGGCGAAGTCGGTGACGGTGGAGTAGCCTTATTTTTAACCTAGTCAAAGCCTCATCTGTAAAATCTCTCCAACCTCCTCATCCGTAAGCACAATCGGATTGGTCTTCATGCTGCTGCCGCGCGAGTTTTTTACAATGTGCTCAAAGTCGGCGGCGGTTACTCCGTAATTTCTCAGCGGCGGCAAGCTGAGCCGCTCTGTCCAATCCGTCAGGATTTTTATAAGTGCGTTGCACGCCACTGTGGTGTTGCTGTATTCGTTTTGGGTAAGCAGTTCACCCAGCCGCGCATATTTTATCAGCGCGGGATGCTCAGGTTCACGAATCTGTAGCGCGCGGATATTGATCTCGCTCGCCGCCGCGACCAGCGTACCGCAGACGACACCGTGCGGAATCGGAAAGAAGGCGCCCAACGGTGATGCGAGGCCATGCACCGAACCCAGACCTACCTGAGCGAGCGTAATACCGGAGAGCAGCGCGGCATACGCCATGTTGCTGCGGCTTTGCGCGCTGCCCCGTTCGTACCAAGGCAGCAAACCATCGCGCGCCGCCTCGATGCCGCTCCGAGCGAGCGCGTCGGTGAAGGGATTGGCCTTAATCGAGACATAGGATTCGATCAACTGGGTGAGCGCATCCATGCCATTGGCGGCGATGAGTTCCGGCGGACACGTAGCAAGCAGTTCCGGGTCTACCACCGCGTAACGCGGCACCAGCAACTCGTGGCGAAATGATTTCTTGAAGCCCTGTTTGCCCGGCAAGCTTAACACCGCATTTTTGGTCGCCTCGCTGCCGGTGCCCGCTGTTGTAGGCACGGCGATGAATGGCAGCGCAGGGCCTTGATAAGGCAACTCGGGACCGACGCCCTCCAAATAATCCATCACGGAGTGGTCCACCCGCAACAGGCCGGCGATCGCCTTTGCGCCATCCAAAACGCTCCCGCCGCCAACACCCAGCACCACTTCGATCCGCGCTTCGCGCAGATCACGCACGGCGTGATCCACAAACGCCGGGGAGGGCTCGCCGGCCACAGTGATGTGTTCCCACGAAATTCCGGATTGCTTTAACGCCTCAGTCAGCCAGCGCCACTGGGGCGTGTTCTGAAATGATCGGGCACCGCTAACGACCAGTACCCGTTTGCCGAATGAGGCGACGAGACCCGCTGTCTCTTTGAAACGGCCCGCACCGAATACGATGTGCGGCAGACGCGATAGGGTGAAAGCCGGAATGTTCACGCAGACTTCTCTTGCGGAAATAAACCGCGATAGGCGACTCCCTGTCTTGGGGCGGCCATCCAATTCGCCACCGCGTCACGCCACTTCAGATAATGCGCGGTCTGCTTGTGAGCCGCGGCGTCTTCCACCGTAGCGTAGGCCTCGTACAAAATAAAGTGAGTGGGGTCTCCCACCGACTGCAAGACATCAAAGCGCCGGTTGCCGGGCTCGCGCACCGAGGCCTCGTGATTGGCCTTGGTAGCGGCGATGAAGTCGTCTACGCAGCGGGACAGCACATGAACATACACCAGGGTGGTATGCATAGCGTCAATAATGCCCTGTTGGGTTAATCTTCAAACCGTAAAGATTGCCGCCGGTTTTCGGAAGGAGTAGTATTGAACAGTTAAGTCCGCGAAGGCGTACCCCCTGATCTTTGCGGCTAAAGGAGACTTTATGATACCAGTCCGTACACTGTTTGTTTCCCTGGCCTTGTTCGTCAGCGCAGTCATACCGCCCGGCCTTGCTCAAGCAGCTACCGTGGTTAAGCCTCAAATAGACAGCTTTGAGGTGGACGCCGTGGAGCGGCTCGAAGCGGGGACCGATCTGTTTTTTACCCTGGAAGGCACGCCCGCTTCAAAGGCGACACTCAGGATTACGGGTGTGAAACGCGTCATCCCCATGCAAGAGGTTGAACCGGGGGTCTACGAAGCGGAGTACACCATCAAGCTCAAGGACCGTCTCACCGCCAACACCGTCGTGCGCGCCAGCCTGCGCCGCGGTAGCCGGGTCGCAACCGAAAAACTGGATCAGCCGCTCATGATCGCCAAAGTAGCCCCAGTGGCGACGCCCAAACCCGTGCTGCCGGTGATTGACCAGTTTAGGATGGCCCCGACGCAGGAGATGGATCCCGGCACTGAGTTAAAATTCACGCTCAAAGGCACCCCCAATGCCAAGGCGGGTTTCGCCATCGAAGGCGTGGCGGAAAACCTCCCTCTGGCCGAGACTCCGGTTGGCTCGGGCGTTTACGAAGGCCGCTACACGATCCGTCGCAATGACAACTTCCCGACAGGCGTCAATATAACGGCTACATTGGTGCTGGGTGATCAATCGGCGCATGTCCGTCTTGAGCAGGTGGGCAAAGATAAAGACTCACCGGTTATTAAAAACCAGCGCCCATTTGACGGCGAGACGGTCTCTAGCTACAACCCTGTGATCATCTCGGCCACGCTCGACGATGGCAGCGGGTCGGGCGTAGATCCGCGTTCCGTGCGCCTCCTGCTTAATGACCGGGATGTCACCCGCGACAGCAGCATTACCGCCAGCGCCTTAAGGTATCAAATCCCGCAAGGTCTGGAGCGGGGCCAATACCGCGTAGAGGTGCGTGCCAAAGACCTGGCCGGGAACTCCGCCCGTGCGGCATGGAGCTTTGCCACCCAGCCCGGGGAAAGCGCCGACAGGCAGTTGCCGCTAGACATTTACAGACCCGCCAACAACAGCGAGGTCAGCGGTGACCAGATCGAGGTGCGGGGGCGTAGCTGGCCCAACACCAACATAGACGTGGAGGTCGAAGCCAGCACCTCCATCGTGGGCCCGTTCGGGTTCAAGCAAAATATCTTCACGAAGAGCCTGCAGACTGACTCGGGGGGGTATTTTGAATTTGCCTTCGAGCCGCCCATCAAGCAGCGCGGTACGCGCTATGAGGTAAAGCTAAAGGCCAGCAATGGCGACCAGACCAAGGAACAGACTCTTATACTGTTCCAAAGATAGGTCTCACCATGCGCGGTAGTGAATGCAGCCATTTCGCGCGATGGGGGCTGCATCGCTTTCTCCCGGCCAGCCCCTTCAGGCTGCTAGGGGCCGTCCACCCGGCAGCACTTCGCTATCAAAGTCTCACCGTGAGACGCGGCTGCGGGTCACTGGAGATTGGTGGGCCGTGTGCGGATCGAACGCACGACCAACAGATTAAAAGTCTGCTGCTCTACCGGCTGAGCTAACGGCCCCATGCAAGATCGCTATTGTAATGCGGGACGGGTGAGAACACCAAGGTACTACGTACTCTGTTGCAAAAATCTATTGATAACGGGCAGGGTCGGCCACGCCGGCGGATTGAAAGCCCGCCACGCGCAAGCGGCAGGCATCACATCGCCCGCAGGCGCGGCCCTCGACGTCCGCCGCGTAACACGACACGGTGAGAGCATAGTCCACCCCAAGACTCAACCCCTCCCGGATAATCTCGGCCTTGCTTAAATGAATCAGCGGGGTATGGAAGGTAAACCGTCCCCCTTCCACTCCGGCCTTGGTCGCCACGCCGGCGAGCTTGGTGAAGGCCTCGATGAACTGCGGGCGGCAATCGGGATAACCGGAGTAGTCCACGGCGTTGATGCCGATGAAGATATCCC
>JAYUCX010000062.1:0-10253 GCA_043740145.1 Gammaproteobacteria bacterium | reverse complement strand
CCGGGCGAGACCAACACGGACGATCTCTCGCCCGCCTCCGAGGCGTGGAGCCGACCGGATATTCCGCTGCACGCCAAGAGCATGTTGATCAACAAGATGCCTGACGCACTTAGCACCATAGAATCGCTTAAGCGCAAAGGTCATCCCATCGCCTATGTGGGCGATGTGGTAGGCACCGGTTCGTCGCGCAAATCGGCCATCAATTCGGTGCTGTGGCACACGGGCCACGACATTTCTTATATGCCGAACAAGCGTCAGGGCGGCGTGATCCTGGGCGGCAAGATCGCGCCGATTTTTTTTAATACAGCGGAAGATTCCGGCGCGTTCCCCATCGAATGCGCGGTGGACAGGCTCAACACCGGCGATGTGATTACCCTTCATACGCGCGCCGGGCGCATCACCAATGAAAAGGGCGAGGAGCTGGCGCGCTTTGAATTGAAGCCCGCCACCCTGCCCGACGAAATCCGCG
The DNA here is from genome assembly GCA_043740145.1 of Gammaproteobacteria bacterium. Classification (GTDB taxonomy): domain Bacteria; phylum Pseudomonadota; class Gammaproteobacteria; order SURF-13; family SURF-13; genus JACPZD01. The sequence continues at coordinate 9,784 of JAYUCX010000062.1, read as the reverse complement.
CCGGTGGACGCATTCCCTTGATTATCGGCCGCGCGCTCACCGACAGGACACGCGAGCAGTTGGGCTTGGATTGCTCGCCGGTATTTATCCGTCCACAAGCGCCCAAAGATACCGGCAGAGGTTATACGCTTGCCCAGAAGATCGTCGGGCGCGCCTGCGGCATCAAAGGCGTGCGCCCGGGCACCTATTGCGAACCGCGTATGACTACGGTGGGTTCACAAGACACCACCGGAGCGATGACGCGCGACGAGTTGAAGGAACTCGCCTGCCTCGGTTTCTCGGCGGACTTGGTCATGCAGAGCTTCTGCCACACGGCGGCCTATCCGAAGCCGGTGGACATTCAGTTGCAACACGAGCTGCCGGATTTCATCCGCACGCGCGGCGGCGTGGTGCTGCGCCCCGGCGACGGCATCATCCACTCGTGGTTGAACCGCATGCTGCTGCCCGACACGGTCGGCACCGGCGGCGATTCGCATACGCGCTTCCCCATCGGCGTCAGCTTCCCGGCCGGCTCCGGCCTGGTCGCCTTCGCCGCCGCCTTGGGCGTAATGCCGCTCAACATGCCTGAATCTGTGTTGGTACGTTTCAAAGGCAAGATGCAGCCCGGCATCACCTTGCGCGATTTGGTGAACGCCATTCCTTACGTTGCCTTGCAAAAAGGTCTGCTCACGCTCGACAAACAGGGCAAGAAAAATATCTTCTCAGGGCGCGTGATGGAGATCGAGGGGCTGCCCGACCTCAAGATCGAACAAGCGTTTGAATTCGCCGACGCCTCGGCGGAGCGTTCTGCCAACGGTTGCACCGTGCGCCTCAACAAAGAGCCGGTGATTGAATATTTAAATTCCAACGTCACGCTGTTGAAGTGGATGATCGCCAATGGCTACGAAGATAAACGCACTTTGGAGCGGCGCATCCAGGCGATGCAGGCGTGGCTCGCCAAGCCCGAATTGCTCGAAGCCGACAAAGACGCGGAATACGCCGAGGTTCTCGAAATTGATTTGATTCAAATCAAGGAACCGCTGCTCGCCTGTCCGAATGACCCGGACAACATCAAGCCGCTCTCGGAAGTCGCGGGCGATCACGTAGACGAAGTGTTCATCGGCTCATGCATGACCAACATCGGCCACTATCGCGCGGCGGGTAAAATCCTGGAAGACGGCGGTGAGGTGCCGGTACGCCTGTGGATCGTGCCACCCACGCGCATGGACGCCCACCAGCTCACCGAAGAAGGTTATTACGCGATCTTCGGACGCGCCGGCGCACGCACCGAAGTGCCGGGCTGCTCGCTGTGCATGGGCAACCAGGCGCGCGTGAAAGACGGCGCGACCGTCATGTCCACTTCTACACGCAACTTCCCTAACCGCATGGGTAAAGGCGCCAACGTCTACTTAGGCTCGGCGGAACTCTCCGCCGTTACCGCCAAGCTCGGACGTCTGCCGACACTCGTGGAATATATGCGGCACGTGAAAAACATCGCGCCACTGTCGGAGAATATTTACCGTTATCTCAATTTCAACGAAATCGCGGAATACATGGAGAGAACTACTGCCTAGGTTGGGCTGTTTGAAAATGGCTGTTTTTCAACAGCCTGCTAATCAGAGTCCTTCCCGCTTTCCAGGCGCAACTCTCTCTCAACCTGGTCCAGGCTGATGTGGCGGATGTCCTTGCCCTTGACCAGGTAAATCACATACTCGCAGATATTACGCGCATGATCGCCGATGCGCTCGAGTGCGCGCGCGGCCCAGATGACGTTTAGCACCCGCGTGATGGTGCGCGGATCTTCCATCATGTAGGTGATCATCTGGCGCATCACGCCTTCGTATTCCATATCCACCTGACGGTCTTCGCGCGCCACCCGTAAAGCGGCGTCGGTGTCGAGACGGGCAAAGGCGTCGAGGGCATCATGCACCATCCCCTTCACGTGATTGCCCAAATACTGAATCTCGATATAGTTATTCTTGAGCCGTTCCTCTCCGGCAAGCCGGACCGCCATGCGCGCGATCTTGTCGGCTTCATCGCCGATACGCTCGAGGTCGGTTATGGTCTTGATCACCGCCATAACCAGGCGCAGATCACTCGCAGCCGGCTGGCGGCGCGCAATGATCTGGCTGCACTCCTCATCTATCCCGACTTCCATCTTGTTGACCAAGTAGTCGTTGGTGGAAATCGTTTCGCCCAACTCTGCATCGCCCTTCAACAGAGCGACCAGGGCCTGTTCAGTGTGTTTTTCCACCAGCCCGCCCATCTGCAGGACGCGGGTGCGAATGTCCTCCAGTTCTTCGTTGTACTGGCGTGAGATATGGGTATGGATATCGAGTTTCATGTCAGGCTCCTATGCCAATCAGCCATAGCGGCCGGTGATGTAGTCTTCGGTTTGCTTCTTGCTGGGGTTGGTGAAGATCGTGGGGGTATCCCCCATCTCGACCAGCTCGCCGAGATACATGAACGCGGTGTAGTCCGAGACGCGCGCCGCCTGCTGCATGTTATGGGTAACGATGATGATGGTAACGCGATCCTTGAGTTCGGCAATCAACTCCTCTATGCGCGCGGTGGCGATGGGGTCGAGCGCCGAGGTCGGCTCGTCGAACAACAGGATTTCAGGGTCTGTGGCCAGGGCGCGCGCGATGCACATGCGCTGCTGTTGACCGCCGGAGAGAGTGAAGGCGAGGTCGTGCAAGCGGTCTTTGACTTCATCCCACAGCGCGGCGCCTTTCAGCGCCTCTTCCACTTTATCATCCAGTAGCGAACGTTTGCGCACGCCGCGCACCCGCAGGCCATACGCCACATTTTCGTAAATGCTTTTGGGGAAGGGATTGGGTTTTTGGAACACCATGCTGATGCGCATGCGGACCTCGATGGGGTCTACCTTGGAGCCGATGATGTTGACCTCGTCAGGGTACAGCATGATCTCGCCCTCGTAACGGTTGCCGGGATAAAGATCGTGCATGCGGTTAAAACAACGCAGGTAGGTAGTCTTACCGCAGCCCGATGGGCCGATCAAGGCTGTGACACGCTTCTCGCGGATGTCGAGGTTGATATCCTTCAGCGCACGGTAGTCGCCGTAATAGAAGTTGAGCTGAGAAACGCGCGCCTTGATAGGCGACTCGGACGCGGGGCTCACCAAGCTGGGCGGCTGGGGGCTAGGCGAGGTTTCTGGCATAGGGACGGGCGTAGACTTGTATTTAAGGGGATTGGTTACGCTTAAGGTATCAGGTGTCATAAAAAACTCCTACCACTTGATGCGTTTACGGAAACGGTAGCGGATATAGATCGCCAACCCGTTCATTAATAAAGTCATCGCCATCAACACCAACCCCGCGGCGGCGGCATTCAAATGAAAGGCCGCCTGCGGGCGTGATGTCCAGTTAAACATCTGGATAGGCATCACGGTGTATGGGTCAAACAGCCACTGGAAAGACAGGAACGGCGGCTCCGGTTGGATCGGGCTGCTCGGCAAGAAGGCGATAAAGGTCAGCGCCCCGATGGTGATGAGCGGCGCGGTCTCGCCGATGGCGCGCGACATGGCGATGATCACGCCGGTGAGTATCCCGCCCGTGGAGTAAGGCAGGATATGATGCTGCACCATTTGCCATTTAGTCGCTCCCAGGGCATAGGCCGCCTCGCGGATGAGTGACGGGATCGCCCGGATCGCCTCGCGCGTGGCGATGATGACCATCGGCAAGATCAAGAGCGCCAGAGTCAGTCCGGCTGACAACACGCTCTGACCAAGATTAAACTGGTAGACAAACAACCCCAACGCCATCAAACCATAGACGATAGAGGGCACGCCGGCGAGATTGGTGATGTTGATCTCGATGATGCCGGTGAGCCAATTCTTGGGGGCGTACTCCTCCAGATAGATCCCCGCCGCAACCCCCAGGGGCACGGCGCTGGCCGCTGTCACCAGCATCACCACACTGGTGCCGACCCAGGCCGAAAGGATGCCGGCCTTATCGGGGAAGCGTGATGGGAAGGAGGTAAAAAAATCCCAGGAAAGCCGCGGGGCTCCCTGCACGGCAAGGTCAACAATCAGCGCGGTGAGGGTAATAAGCGCCACCAGCATCGCCAGCAGCCCAAGCACCGCAAACCACGCATCGAACATTTTGTGTCGTGCAATAAGCGGCTTGAGCTTACTACTGACAGAGTTGGTAATTTGAGCATCGTCCATCTTCAATAGACCTCGCGGAAACGCCGCCGCAGCCAGTGCCCGGCAATATTAAAGACAAGTGTGATCAGCATCAGGGTCAGTCCCGCGGCAAAGATCGTCTGGTAGCCGACCGAGCCATGCGGCAGATCGCCCAGGCTCACCTGCACGATATAAGCGGTGATGGTGGCCGCCGGCTCCAGCGGGTTCCAGGTTAGATTAGGCTGCATCCCTGCGGCAATCGCCACCACCATGGTCTCGCCGATAGCTCGCGACATGGCCAGCACATAGGCTGAGGCAATGCCCGAAAATGCAGCAGGGAAAATCACCCGCAAGGCGGTGCGCAGGCGCGTCGCGCCCATCGCGTACGAGCCTTCCCGCAACTGCATTGGTACTGCTTGAATGGCATCCTCGCTGAGCGAGCTCACATAAGGGATAATCATCACGCCGATCACCAACCCCGCGCTCAGCATGTTGAAACCGGGCAAGCCCGGAAGTAACTGCTGTAGCAGCGGAGTGACGAATAACAGCGCAAAGTAGCCATACACGACGGTGGGCACCGCAGAAAGCAATTCCAGGATCGGCTTGACCACCTCGCGCAACCGGTGCGGTGCGTATTCGCTTAAGTAAATAGCGATCACGGTCCCGAGTGGAATGGCGACAACGACCGCCACCAGGGTCGTCACCAGCGTCCCGGCCAGCAGGGGCAGGATGCCGTAGTGCGCATCATCAAACAGCGGCGTCCACTGGGTATCGGTCAGAAAGTCCCACAACGAGACGTGCTTGAACAGGCCCAAGGACTCGTAGAACAGCACGCCGACAATGCCCAAGGTTACCGCCACCGATGAGAGCGCGGCAAGAAACAGTACGAGTTCTATGGCGCGTTCCCGCACATGGCGGGAGGCATTAAATGCCAGGCTATTGTTTTTAGCAATCACGGCAGGCCTTGATGGAGAAGGGCGAACCGACATCATAGAGGCCGATTATGACAATAATGTTACAGCCGCTCATTGGCAGCAAGCGCATAATAGGTTATTGATATATAAATAAAAATAAGGGCGCCGTAGCGCCCTTATCATGGTCTGCGGCAAAAACTCTTCAGAGAGCAGCGTCGCGCTTCAGTAGATCATCAATCTTGATACCCACTTCGGACTTGCCGCCGAATACGGTGCCGAGCCTGCCTTTGTTTACATGTTCCATCCCGGTTGTGTAGGCGGAGGCAGGGAGTGGCACGTACTGCACCTGTTTCACCAGTTCCGACGCATTTTTGAGATAGAACTCCACGAACTGCTTGATCTCCGGCCGCTGGTCCAGGGATTTTTTATTGATGTAGATAAAGATCGGCCGTGACAAGGGCTGGTAAGTGCCATCCTCTACCGTCTTTTCGCTGGGAGCTACTGCGCCCTTGCCGCCATCTACCGCCACCGCATTGAGTTTATCCTTATTCTCGGCGTAGTAGGCGTAGCCAAAGTAACCCAGGGCATCCTTATCCTGGGAGACACCTTGCACCAACACATTGTCATCTTCGCTGGCGGTGTAATCGCCTCGGCTGGACTTGGCCTTACCCGTCACCGCCTCGGTGAAATAGTCAAAGGTGCCAGAATCAGAGCCGGCGCCATAAAGCTTGAGTGGCGCATCGGGCCAGTCAGCGCGCACCTGATTCCACTTGGTGATCTTCCCCTGCGCCTCGGGTGACCAAATCTTCTTCAGCTCCTCCACGGTCATGGTCTTCGCCCACTCGTTCTTGGGGTTGATGACCACGGTCAGGGCGTCGTAAGCGATCGGCAGTTCAATGTATTCCACCCCGCCAGACTCCGAGATGCGCGACCCGGTATTGACGGTCAAACCATCCGACCCCGCCACCTTGCAAGCAGCCATCTCGGCGGCCATAATCGGCCGCGAAGCGTTCGACATGTCCGTCTCGCCACGGCAGAATTTTTTGAAGCCGCCGCCGGTGCCGGAAATACCGACAGTGACCTTGACGCCGGGATTGGCCTTCTGAAATTCCTCGGCCACCGCCTCGGTAATCGGGTAGACAGTGCTGGAACCGTCTACCTTGATCGTTCCGGCCGCCAGCGCGGGTTGCAGCGCACCCACTGTGAGGGCAACCGCGCTCAAGCCCTGTAATATTTGTTTCTTCATCGTAAACCTCCGAAACCAAGTTAAGTTAAAATGAGTTTTTGAGCTGTGCCATATGATCCCAGTCAAATATGACAATTTGATGAATACGACCAAGACCCGCATCCTATTTCTGTGCACCGGCAATTCCTGTCGCTCGCAAATGGCCGAGGGCTGGGCGCGCCATCTGGGTGGGGACCGCATCGAGGCCAGCTCGGCGGGCATCGAAGCGCACGGCCAGAATCCGCGCGCCATCCAGGTCATGAGCGAGACCGGCGTGGACATCAGCGGTCAGCGATCCCGTCGGCTTATGCCCGCGATGCTGGAGTGGGCGGATCTGGTGATTACCGTCTGCGGCCACGCCGACGAGCATTGCCCGGCGCTGCCCCCGGGGATAAAAAAACTGCACTGGCCGCTCAGCGATCCCGCCAGGGCACAAGGCTCGGAAGACGAGGTCATGGCGGTGTTCCGCGCCGACCGGGATGACATCAAACAGCGGGTAACGGCGCTGTTGGAAGAACTAAACAGCCTCCGATAAAAAAACGGACACCCAAGGTGTCCGTCAATACTTCGCACTACAGTTTAAGGAGAAATTAGAAGTCAATATTCATGCCTACCGAGAACGTAGAGAGATCGGCGCCGACCGAAGCAGGTGTAACAGCACCGGTGCCGCCTGTCAGACCGATACCGTAGCGGCCATTCGTGTCATTATTGGTGGCGGCATAAAGAGCAAACAGCTCAGTGCGCTTGCCCATCTTGTGCGACAGGCCGAGTACGTAAAAACTCGCGCCGCTGTCGGCAGTCTGGTCGTTCTCATCGGCTTGCGCATAGGCAACCTTGAAGGTGTTATTGCCCATTTTGTGTGACAGCGCGAGATACCAGGCGTCGCGGTCAAACACCGTGGCCGCACTTTCCTGATCCAGCGTTTCGTAAACCAGCGCCAGCTTGGTGTTGTCTTCATTGAACAGATAGGACAGGCCAAATTTGAGGCCGTGGGTATCGGCCTTCACCCCAGTAATCGCGGGTAGCGCATCACGCGCGGCAAACGAACTGCTTTCATTTTTGTGAGCAGCATACGAGACGCTCGCCATCCAGGGATCTGCTTCATACGACAGGCTGGCGCTATAACGATCAGTATCAACCCCCGCTGCCTCGTCCGGGCGGTACTGGCCCTTGAACTGAATGCCGTTGTAGCGTGGCGAAAAATAGTTGATGGTCTCAGGCTCGCGGCGATCAAATTCATTACCCGTACTGTTGCTGATCACATCGCCTATGATAGTGTTGTAATCGCCCATACTGTCGCCCCAGAGATCCACACGGGTCGCTTCCTTGTAGGGAGTGTCATACAAACCCAAAAACGCGGTGCCCAAATTACCCGCCAGGCCTACGAAGCTATTACGGCCCGTGCCGAACAGCAAGCCATTGCTCTCAACGCCATTATCTATAATGACCAGAGTCTCCAACTGAAATACCGCCTTGAGACCGTCACCCAAGTCTTCACTGCCCTTGAACCCCAGACGCGAGCCATTACTGGAAACACGGTTCAGATTTTCACCGCCGTTATCGGTAATGTCCACCGAGGCACGCGCTTTACCATAGACAGTCACATTGTTTGCTGCCTGGATTACCATAGGTAGGGCGCAGGCGAGTACCAAGGCAGGAAGTTTTACGTTGCACAATCTCATTTCCATTCTCCATATTGAGACTTTAATTTAGGCTGATCAATTTTTCGTAGCTTACAAGGGTAATATTTCAATCGGATGAAGCAATTATTACAAAATCAAGACACTCCCAACCGCCTACTGGCTCCCGGCAACACGTCCAGTAAGTCCCGCGCACCCTATCCTTTGGTACTGCGCTGCCGCGGCAGCTAACTTTGACCCTTGTCCATTTGCCGCTGCAAGAGCACAGCAACTCGCAGCACTAGTCCTGTATAGCAGCTCAGAGTGTCATTCTTTCTATAAATGATAACAATTATCATTTAGCTTTGCAAGCCATGTCCTTAGCTCTCTCAATACGCGGCCGTGGGTGCGCGCATGCTGCGCGCGGAAAAGCGGTAACCCGAGCCGCGCACCGTTTGAATCATCCGATCATAGCTATCCTGTTCCAAGACTTTACGCAGGCGGCGAATATGGACATCCACAGTGCGCTCCTCGACATAAACGTTACTGCCCCATACCTGGTCCAGCAACTGACCGCGGGTATAGACCCGTTCGGGGTGCGTCATGAAGAAATGCAGCAGACGAAACTCGGTGGGCCCCATGCTGATGGTCCGATCATGAACGCTGACCAGCCGATTGGCGGGATCAAGCCGCAGGTCGCTGACCTCGACGATGTCGTCAGTCGTTTGCGGCGCGGTGCGGCGCAATACGGCCTTGATGCGCGCCAGCAGCTCGCGCGGAGAAAACGGTTTGGTGATGTAGTCGTCCGCCCCGCTCTCCAAGCCGCGAATCTTGTCGGCCTCCTCGCCCCGCGCGGTGAGCATAATGATAGGTATATTGCAGGTAAGTTGATCCTGTTTCAGGCTGCGCGCGAAATCCAGCCCGCTCACTCCCGGCAACATCCAGTCGAGCACTATCAGCAGCGGTGGATCGGCGAGAATTTTGGCGCGCGCCTGCTCGGCGCTTGGCGCCGCATCGCTTTCATAACCGGCGCGCTTCAGGGCAAAGGCGATCATTTCTGCTATCGCCGGCTCGTCTTCCACTATCAGTATGTTACTCATAACTCCTGAATTAAAGCGGATTCGTATGACATTTGTGTTACAGGCGGACGCGCAAGACGCTTTTTATGATAGCGCGATCAGCTCCTGGGGCCGGTAAAAATAGATCAGGGTGGCCGTTCCCGGCTTGGGCGGACCGTCAAATTTGACACCCATCACCCCGCTCTTCACGAATTTGATACTGAGGCTATGGCCGGGGCTCAATAATGCCCCGCACAGTTCGCTCAAATCCGGCTCATGCCCCACGCACAGCACCGTTTCCTCCGCTCCGCAGCCGGCCAATAGCTTGAGCACCGTCTTTACGGAATACTCCTTGCCGAGCGCCGGGCTCTCCATCAAGACCATCTGTAATCCCAGTGTCTCCGCGGTGATCTCAGCGGTTTGGCGCGCCCGCAGACGCGGACTGGTAAAGATGCGGGCGGGCTTTAGACCAATGCGTTTCAACGCCTTGGCAACCTTGTGCTGAATCTTGACGCCGTCCTTGCTGAGCGGACGCAGACTGTCATCGGGATAACGCAGTGGGTCAAACTCTCCCGCCTCGGCGTGCCGCATCAAGATCAGTTTCATAAAGGGGTGGTGCCATTCTTTTTAAAACTGTACTGTCCCATCCGGCGGCGCAAAGGAAACAGCAACATATCCACCAGGCCGAGCTGGTTTAGATCGCGAAATTCCTTAAGGCCGATTTCAAAACCGAGTTGGCCGAGCGCCGGTTGCGCGCGATAGGTGCCGCACAGACGATCCCACAGCGAGATGGAGAACCCGAAATTGGAATTGGTTTCGTTAACGACGCTGGAATGATGCAC
>JAYUCX010000061.1:0-10255 GCA_043740145.1 Gammaproteobacteria bacterium | reverse complement strand
TCCCGCCTACACTGCTAAGCTCTCACATTACCCGAACAAGTATCTACGATGAAACCGGAATTTGATCTTTGCATTATCGGCGGTGGCGCAGGCGGGCTGGTCGTAGCCGCAGGCGGCGCATCCCTGGGCGCCAAGGTCGCCCTGGTGGAAAAACATAAACTCGGCGGCGACTGCCTCTACTACGGCTGCGTGCCCAGCAAGACATTACTGCATTCAGCGGCGCTTGCCCACAATATGCGTAATGCGGCGCGCTTCGGCATCGAGGCCCATACACCGCGCGTCAATATCGGCGCCGTCATGCAACGTGTCGCCTCGGTCATCAAGACCATCGAACCCAACGATAGTCCGGAACGCTTCCGTGGCATGGGCGTGGACGTGATCTTTGGTTCAGGCCAATTCATAGATCCACATACTTTTACTGTAAACGGACGCCACATCACCGCAAAAAAATTTGTCATCGCCACGGGTTCCAGGCCTGCAATTCCTTCCATCCAGGGGCTCTATAAGACTCCCTACCTCACTAACGAAACAGTATTTAATCTGCATGAAAACGTAACCCATTTAATCGTGCTCGGCGCAGGCCCGATCGGACTTGAAATGGCGCAAGCCTTTGTTCGCCTGGGCTCACAAGTTTCCGTGGTGCAGCGCGGCGCCGGGATTCTTCCCAAGGAAGACAGCGATGTAGCGGCTGTGGTGTTGGAGCAGCTAAGGGATGAAGGAGTAAATTTTTATCTCGGTCATACACCCATGCAGGTGGAAGGTGCGGACGGCAACCTGCGCCTGACGGTGCAGGATAGCGACGGTCAGCAGAAAAATCTCCACGCCACTCACCTCCTGGTCGCCACCGGCCGTCAAGCGAATCTCGAAAATATGGGGCTGGAGGCGGCGGGAGTCGGGTTAAACAACGGCCGCCTGCTTCTCGATGCGCGCCTGCGCACCACCCAGAAGCATATCTATGCCTGTGGCGATGTGGCGGGTCATTATCAGTTCACCCACATGGCCGAACATACCGCAGGCGTGGTGTTGCGCAACGCCCTTTTTCACCTACCCGCCAAGATCGAGCAGCGGGTAATCCCCTGGTGTACCTTTACCGATCCTGAAGTCGCGCGCGTCGGTTTATCAGAAACAGAGGCCAAGCAACAAAGCGTGGCCCACAGGGTCTACACCTTCCCCTTCCACGACATTGATCGCGCCCAAGCGGAAGGCGCAACGCACGGTTTCGCCAAGATCATCACCGATCCCAAAGGAAAATTACTGGGCGCCGCGCTGGTCGGCCCGCACGCGGGAGAGATCATCCACGAATACGTGCTCGCGCTTTCACAGCGGCTCAAGGCCAGCGATCTCTCCAAAGTGATTCACATCTACCCGACCCTCGCGCAGATCAACCGCCGTGTTGCCGATGCGCGCCTCAAGGAAGGCCTCACTCCCACGGCCAAAAAATGGATCAAGCGCATCTTCCGACTGCGCGGCTGAGAAACCTCCAAGGCGGTCTTTTTATCGAATGACTATCACAAATTCATCCCCGTCAGCCTCCGCCATAGACAAAAACGCCCCGGACAGCATACTGCCGCCGGGGCGAAGGGATAGGTATCCGAATCCCGCTTAGTCGTCGCTGCTGAAGGCGCCCAGCAGGTGCAGCAGGCTGGCGAACAGATTGTAGATCGTGACATACAAGGTCACAGTGGCCAGGATATAATTGGTCTCGCCGCCGTGTATGATCTGACTGGTCTCGTAGAGGATGAGACCGCACATCAGCAACACGAACATCGCCGAGACGCCGAGCGCCAGCCCTGGCAGGCTAAAGAAGATAGCGCCGAGCCCGGCCAGGAAGGCGACCAGTATACCGGCCATCAAAAACCCGCCCATGAAGCTGAAATCCTTGCGGGTGGTGAGCGCGTAGGCTGACAATCCCACAAAGATCGCGCCGGTCCCACCCAGCGCCATCATCACCACCTGGCCGCCATTGGGCAGGCTGAGATAGTGGCTGATGATCGGCCCCAGGGTCAGCCCCATAAAACCGGTCAAGGCGAACACTGCGGCCAGCCCCCAGACGCTGTTTTGCAGTTTGTGGGTCAAATATAGCAGGCCAAAATAACCCACCAAGGTAATCAACAACCCAGGATGGGGCAGGTTAAACGTCATGGAAATGCCGGCCGTGAACGCGCTGAACAGCAGCGTCATGGCAAGCAGCATATAGGTGTTACGGATCAGCTTGTTAGCGGCGATTGCCGCTGTGCTCGACCTGGCAATCACGGGTTGATAACTATTCATATCTTAAACTCCTGATTAGACGAAAACTAACGTGTAGAATGAAGCGATAACAGCGTGCCCTTGTTAAACAGCATAACTCAGCTATTGAGAATATCAATAGGTGGCGCCCCAGGGTACTTTTCAGTTATTCTGCGCCCTTCCGGGGGATAAAGAGCAGTGTGCCACAAACAACGCTCCTTAGCATCTGTCCTCTGTATTCTGACTCGGAGAGGTGGCTGAGCGGTCGAAAGCGGCGGTCTTGAAAACCGTTGTGGGGCAACCCACCGGGGGTTCGAATCCCTCCCTCTCCGCCATTCCACACATATAAACACAGCCCGTAGGGTGCAATAAGCGTAGTGCATTGCACCGGATGGCTGGCCGAGACACATGCGGCGCAATGCCCTTTGGTTATTGCGCCCTACGCGGGCTGGAGCTGTTAATAACCACCATGAGTGAACCACGCAAATTCGCCCACCGGGCCATCAACGACACCCTGCTGAACCGCGAATCCTGGAAGATATTCCAAATCATGGCGGAGTTCACCGAGGGCTTTGAACAGCTCTCCCAGATCAAGCCCTCGGTGAGCATCTTCGGCTCGTCCCGCACGCAGCCCGGTCACCCGCATTATCAACTCGCCGAGGACATCGCCCGCGCGCTCTCCGACGCGGGCTTCGCCATTGTCAGCGGCGGCGGGCCCGGCATCATGGAGGCGGTCAACAAGGGCGCGCACGAAGGCAAATCACCGAGCATAGGCCTGAACATCATCTTGCCGCATGAACAGGTAGCCAACGCCTACCAGGACATCTCGCTTAATTTCCGGCACTTCTTTTCACGTAAAGTGATGTTCGTGAAATACGCCTCGGCCTATGTGATCCTGCCGGGGGGCTTCGGCACGCTGGACGAACTGGCCGAGATCCTGACCCTGATACAGACCGGAAAGACCCGCCGTATCCCGGTCATCCTGGTGCATTCTCCATTCTGGCAGGGCCTGCTAGAATGGCTGAAGAACACCTTGGTGCCGGAGGGCATGATCAACGCCGAAGACCTCGAACTGTTTCAGCTGCTGGACAACGTGCAGGACGTGGTGGATGCTATCTTTAACCATTATGAATATCACGGGGTCGGGCCGCAGGCCGATGACCAGGGAATATTGCTTTAAAACGAATGTGGCCGAATGAATTCGGCCCTACGACTAACACTTATCATGTAGGACTCAACCATGCGCCTGTTTTTAATACTCATCTCCCTCCTCAGCTCCGGCATTGCGCTTGCTCAGGAGAACACCCCGCCGCGGACCGATCTCGCGCCCGCTCCGGAACCGCCACAGATTCCCGACGCCGTGCAGAGCGGCGAGTCGCTGGAGCCCGAGGTCACCATCATCGAGCGCAAAGAAGAAACGGTGCAGGAGTATCGCCTCAACGGCCAGCTATACATGGTCAAGATCACCCCCAGCAAGGGCAAGCCCTACTTTATGGTAGACACCGACGGCGACGGAACGCTCGACACCCGCCGCACCGACATCAAGTACGAGAGCAGCATCCCGCAATGGGTGTTGTTTAGCTGGAAATAAGCCCACCGAGATCCCTCAGCCCTCCGGCAAGCGATGTCCGTTTACACACGCATCGAGCGGCACGAACTCGAGGAGTTTTTGCGCGGTTATTCCGTGGGTGCTCTCGTGGATTTTTCGGGCATCAGCGCGGGGATCGAGAACACCAACTATTTTGTCACCACTGAGCAAAGCCAGTTTGTACTGACCCTGTTTGAAACCATCGCGGCCGGGGAACTGCCTTACTTTCTCGACCTCATGGCCCACCTCGCCGAACACGGCGTACCCTGCGCGCACCCCGCCGCCGACCTCCATGGCCATTACCTGCGCACCCTCAAGGACAAACCCGCGGCGCTGGTACAGCGCCTGTCCGGCGCCAACGTGGAACACCCCAACGTGGCGCAGTGCGTCACGGTCGGCCACGCACTGGGCCAGATGCACATGGCGGGACTGTCGTTCCAAGGCCGGCGTGCACCCGACCGCGGCCCGGCCTGGCGCGAGACCACCGCGCACAAATTGCTGCCGCGCCTCAGCGCCGGGCAGGCGGAGCTGCTAAAGAACGAACTCGCGTTTCAGGCACAACACTCCGGCTTGGAACTACCCCAGGGCGTGATCCACGCCGATTTGTTCCGCGACAACGTCCTGTTTATCGGTGACCGGCTCACCGGCATCATTGATTTCTATTACGCCTGCAACGACGCCTTGCTTTATGACCTCGCTATTACCGTCAATGACTGGTGCAGTGAGGGAGACGGCTCGCTCCAGACTGATACATCGTCCGCGCTGCTTACCGCTTACCGGCAGCAGCGCCCTTTGCAGCCCCAAGAACACCACGCATGGCCAGTGATGTTACGCGCCGCCGCCCTGCGTTTCTGGCTGTCGCGGCTGCACGATCTGCACTTCCCCCGCCCCGGCGAGATGACCCACACCAAAAATCCTGAGGTATTTCAACGTATTATGTGCGAGCGGCGCCGGCATGTACCCGCGTTGGTTTAGCGTTCTGGCGATGCTGCTGAAGTAACACCTGAGTCACAAAGACAAAGAGAAATCTATTGAAAAGCCATGAACTTTGGTTATATTCTGTATCTAGCCGCCAGGGATTACCTGCTCCTAAAGATTTTAACGACTAATAACGAGACTACGGTTATGATAAAAAGAAAACTTTTAATAAGCTTGATGAGCGCTGCCCTATCGGCGCCCTACGCCGCTCACGCACTCACTCTGCAAGAAGCGGCCCAGAAGACCATCCAGACACATCCCGGCGTGCTCGCCTCCGCCAGCGAACGTCGCTCAATAGATCACGAGCTGGAACAGGCCAGGGCGGGCTATTTTCCGCGTGCCGATATCGCCCTCGGCGTGGGCCGGGAACATAGCGACAACCCCACGACCCGTGCTGCGGGCGGGCCTTCGCCGGAATTGACCCGTGGCGAGGCTTCACTCACCATTTCCCAGATGCTGTTTGACGGCTTCGCGGTAAGCAGCGAGGTGGATCGCCAGCGGGCGCGGGTCAACGCCTCGGCCTATAAGGTCTACGGCACGGCCGAGGCCACTAGCCTGCGGGCCGTGGAGGTCTATCTGGACGTGCTGCGCCGCCAGGAACTGGTGGCGCTGGCCAGGGACAACCTGCTCGCCCACGGGCGCACCTTCGACCAGATCAAGCTGCGCAGTGAAGGCGGCGTCGGACGCAAGGCCGATCTGCATCAGGTTGACGGGCGCCAGGCGCTGGCGCAATCGAACCTGCTGGCCGAAGAAGGCAATCTGCGCAACGCCGAGACCAACTATCTGCGCGTGGTAGGGGAAGCGGCGCAGGGGCTGGTGAAACCGGCCGACCCGGCGGGGAGCGGGTTTCCTGAGTCCGAACAGGATGCGGTACAGCAAGCACTCGCCAATCATCCTATCCTGAAATCGGCGATCGCCGATGTCGCCGCGGCGCAGGCGCAGTACGAGGCCAGCAAATCCCGGTTCTTTCCGCGGCTGGATCTTGAACTGGGCACCAGCAACAATAATAATCTCGATGGCCTGCGCAGCACCAATCAAGATTACGCGGCGATGGTGAGAATGCGCTATAACCTGTTCTCCGGAGGTGCGGACATCGCCCGTCGGGATCAAACCGCCCAGCTTATCCAGCAGGCCGGCGACATCCGTGACAACACCCACCGGCAGGTAGAGGAAAGCGTGCGGTTATCCTGGAACGCCTTCACCACGGCCGGTAACCGACTGGAGCCGGCCAAGCTGCACATGGACGCGAGCGAACAAACCCGCGACGACTACCGCAAACAGTTCAATATCGGCCAGCGCACCCTGCTGGATTCGCTGGACTCCGAGAACGAACTGTTTACGGCGCGCTCCAACTATGTGAACGTCCAATACACCGAGTTGTTCGGCAAGTACCGGGTGCTGGCGGACATGGGTAAGCTGAACGAGAGCCTGAACGTCAGCTTACCGGAAGAGGTCAAGGTGGCGTCAAACCCTTAGGGGCGTTAGAAAAAGGTGAGGCGTGAGGAGTTAGGCGTAAAAAAGCGTCACGCTGCGAAGCTGCGTGACTCACACCCCTCACCCCTCACGCCTCACTCCTAGACCGAAGGTCTAGAGAATATCCTTGTTATCCACCATCGGATTATCAAGGGTATTGAGTTTGTCGCGCACAGATTTTCTGGCCAGGAATTTCTGTTGAGCGGCCTCCGGAAGATCCGTAAACATAATCACATTCTTGCCGATCAGCACATCCACCAAATCCTCGATGATGCGAATCATGCCACTGTCGGTCGCCGACAGATGCTGGATGTTTCGGCTAAGTTGCGTTTGATATAAAAACTCCACGAGTTCCGGATTATCATCCGCTACTCTCTCATCGGCATTGGGCGCTGGTTGCTCGAACACTCCGGTGATTTTTCCGTCTCGGTTACGGTTCACGTAAGGCATGGCATTCTCTGTCGGTTATTGAAAAATCAATCTTTTGCTTCAGGCCTGCCTACTATATAACCCTGTATACCGTCCACACGCAGGCTCCGTAGGGCGTCCCATTCCTGTTGCGTCTCGACCGCCTCGGCGATGACTTGAATATCCAGGCTGCGCGCAATGCCGGCCACGGAGTGGACGAAGAATTGATTGTCCTTGTCGCGGTCTATGCCGCGGATATAGCTGCCGTCTATCTTCAAATAGTGAATCTTAAGCGTGCTGAGATAACCGAAGGAGGTAACCCCGCGGCCGAAGTGGTCCAGACAGAACCGGCAGCCCAGCGCGCCCAGCCGCTTGACCATCTCCCGCACGGCATCGAGCTCCCGCACTGCGCCGTATTCCGGCACCTCGAAGATCAATTTAGAGGCGTGCGCTCCGCGCTTGGAGACTTCGGCGTAGAGCCAGTTGACGAAATCAGGATCGTGCAGCGAGCCCGGCGCAAGATTAACGGCATACCTGTCCTGATCGTACAGCCTTGAGGTGATGCGCTCCAGGATGTTTTCCACGACCAGCTTGTCGAAACCCCTGGTCATGCCCAGCCGCTCCGCCATGGGCATGAACACCCCCGCATTGATAAGACCGCCGGTCTGGTCCGGGACGCGTACCAGCGCCTCGTGATGCATTGTGCTCCCGTCCAGGCAATTCACCACACGCTGAAAGTGCAACACGATATTTTTTCCGGCGATAACACCCATCAGCACTTCGCGCCAGTGGCTCGCGCCGTGAATCACGGAATGATCCAGCGTAGGCGCTTCATAGATGTGCCAGCTATTGGGACCCTTGGACTGCGCCGCACGCAAGGCCATGTCGGCCTCGGAAAATAACTCTGAGGCACTCTCGCCCTCGCGGAACATGGCGATACCGATATGCGCCACATCCAGGGTATCGCTCATGCCGCTGCCATGCAGCAGGCTCAGCCTTTCGCACATCAGTTGACCGAGCAGCTGCGCCTCCAGAGGCGAGACATCCGGCGCCAGCACGGCGAAATCCGCGCCCGCGAGGCGCGCCAGCACGCATTGCTCCAAGTCGACGGTCATCTCCTTTAAGATGGAGGAGGTCTGCCGCAGCAGTTCATCGGCAGCCGCATAGCCGCGCTGCTCGTTGTAGCGCTTGAAGTCCCTGAGCTGCACCAGCAGCAGCACACCGGTCAGAAATTCTTCGGGCGACTGAATCAGGTGTTGCAGTTGGCTATCGAAATAGCGGCGGTTACCGAGCCCTGTCACCAGGTCTTTATAGGCTTGATCGTGCAACTTGACGCTGAGTTGGGTCTGATCTTCAAACATCTGCTTGACCTTCAGCGTCATCCTGTTCATCGCCATGACCACGCGGCGCAGATCGCGGGTCCAGGGTAATTTTTCCTGCACCGGAAATTCGCGAGCACTGATCGCTTCGGCCTGCTGTTCTATGGCGCGCAGCGGTTTCAACACCAGCCGCAGGGCGGCGATACCAAGCAGCAGGATCACCGACGCCGAGCCGAGAAACCACCAGAAGGTCGTGACGGTATTGCGCCACAGCTCCGCATAGGCATAGCCCGGATGGCTGCGCACGTAGACCTTGGCCGCCTGTTTCCAACCGGACGTCACCAGCGCCTCGCCGCGCGGCGTTTCCAGCGAGATCAGGTTAACGAACCAGGCGGGCACGCCTTCGATCTTGACCTGCAAGATGCGGGTGATGAGCGGGGCGCCGTCTATCGTCTCTACCACCACCTCGCGGTAATAGCCCCGGTCGAAGATCGCGTCCACCATCGAGGTCATGGTAGGCAGGTCATTGTTCTTCATGTGCGGCGACAGCGACAGGCCCAGCGAGGTCGCCACGTCCTGCGCATTCGATGCTAATTGTTTGCCAAGATAATCGCGTGTGTTGTTGAGACTGGTTAAAAATGTTCCGGCGAACATCAGCAGGAACAACACCAGCAGCAGCACGATCAGTTGTCGAGATAAGGTCATGGCCTGATTCTCCTATTCCAATTCAGGAACTCTGAAAAATTCATCCCTGAATTTTTCAGAGACAAAAAACAAAAAATGCGATTTTTTTCTTTTCTTCATTTTTCAAACACTTGTGTGTTTGAAAAATGGCGGTGCATCCGTGCACCGCAACCTCTGAATTAGTCAGAGGTTCTTTCATTATTCATGCGCTCGTTGAGGTCGCGCCATAGGCTGATACGATCCGAGCCACCCACCCGCTCGCCGCGGCCGCGCTTCTTGGCCAGCCACAAGCCCTCACCGTTGAAACTATACACGGGTAACAGGTCGCTGCGTTGCGAAGCGGGCTTTATTTCATCAATGAGGTTATCCAGCACCAGCGGGTCGGCGCCGGGCGTGGGAAAGTAGGTCAGCACCATGTGGGCCTGATTGAGTCTCAACGCCTTTACGTAGGTGATCTGCATGCGCTGCTCGGGGACGCCCATTTCTTTCAGGGTGAAGTACTTGGCGATGGTAAAGTCTTCGCAGTCGCCGCCATTGGTGGAGAGCATCTCGACCGGCGTCGCCCAATAGTCCTCCTTGCCCCAGTGATCGAGGTCGGAGACGAAATCGGCCTGGTTAAAGAAGTGGTTCACAAGCTTCAATTTTTCCAGCTCGGGTTTTTCCTTGTCCTGCTCAGTGAGTAGCCGCCACTCCTGCACCCGTTCACGGGCAGGGACACCGTATTGCCGTTCGATATAGGCCAACAGTTTATCGGTTGCGCCCAGCCTTTCGGCAATCGCCAAGGTGACGCCGGACAGCAGGCAAGCTGCGGCGATACCAGCGCGGATGCGGCGAAGGCAGCGCTGTTTGATGCGATTTTCACCCTCATGGGGCCGTGTCGGCGGTCTGGTCATTGATTGCATCCGTTCCCCTCTGCGCAGGCCGAAGCCTCCCTGACAGGGTCTATCTGAAAGGGACTGCAGGAATCGGACCAGTTGCAGTCGTAGGGTGCGTTTCACGCACCACCCGATGATCGGCCTCCGCTCGGGTACTTATGCGGGTTTATGCAGCGCGGAATTTTTCAGGCTGTTTAATGAGGCTCTCGGCCGGAATGCCGAGCGCGTTATGCAGTCGCCAGATCATTTTCAGCGTCAGAGGGCGCTTATGATTCAGCACCTCGTAGACCCGGTTCAGCCGACCGATGATCGGCTCCAGATCCTTGGGGGTGAGACCCATTTGATCCATGCGAAACTTGATCGCCTCGACCGGATCGGGGAACTCGAGAGGGAAGTGTTTCTTCTCGTAAGCCTCGACCAACGTCACCAAAATATCGAGACGTTCCCCTTTCGGCGTATCCGCCCCGGCCATCATCAGCGACTCGATTTCCTCAAGGGCAGCCCTGTAGTCGGCTTCTGTCTTGATAGGTTTGATGTCCATAGCAACCTCCGTCAAATCGTGCGAGCGTCAATCGCGTCGTACTGGGCGTGCGTGCCGATGCATCGAACGTACACCACGCAGTACGCATAGTTGATCCACACCACCAGCCGGTACTTGTTCCCGGCGATGTTGAACACCACGCGCCCGTCCCGCAGGATGC
>JAYUCX010000060.1:0-10281 GCA_043740145.1 Gammaproteobacteria bacterium | reverse complement strand
TCACCTTCGAAAAATTTCCCCACGCCGACCCGCGCCTCACCACGCAGATGAAATCGGTGGGCGAGGTGATGGCGATCGGGCGCAGCTTTCAGGAATCCTTGCAGAAGGCCTTGCGCAGTCTGGAGACCGGCATAGACGGTCTAAATGAAAAGGTGGATCTCGCTGCCGATGACGCCGCGGATCGGATTTATCACGATCTGCGGGTGCCCGGGCCGGACCGCATTCAATATATCGGCGATGCCTTCCGCTTCGGCCTCACGGTTGAAGAGGTGCACGCCCAGACCCACATAGATCCGTGGTTTTTAGTGCAGATCGAAGATCTGATAAAAACCGAGGCGGAGCTACGTAAGAGTGGCATTACCGCACTCGATGCCACGCGTCTGTTTGCCCTCAAGCGCAAGGGTTTCTCCGACCGGCGGCTGGCGGCGCTACTGTGCACCAGTGAACATGAAATACGCGCACTGCGCGAACGGTTGAACGTGCACCCGGTCTACAAACGCGTGGACTCCTGCGCCGCCGAGTTCGCCACTGCGACGGCGTACCTTTACTCTACCTATGAAGAAGAGTGCGAGGCCGCGCCCACTGCGCGTAACAAGATCATGGTGCTGGGCGGCGGCCCCAACCGCATCGGCCAGGGCATCGAGTTCGATTACTGCTGCGTGCAGGCGGCGCTGGCGATGCGCGAGGAAGGCTACGAGACCATCATGGTCAATTGCAATCCGGAGACCGTGTCCACCGATTACGACATCTCCGATCGCCTGTATTTTGAGCCGCTGACGCTGGAAGACGTACTGGAGATCATTCGCGTCGAGCGGCCCAAGGGCGTGATCGTGCAATACGGCGGGCAGACGCCCCTCAAGCTCGCCCGGCCGTTGGAAGCCGCAGGCGCGCCGATTATCGGCACCACGCCCGACTCGATAGACCTCGCCGAAGACCGCGAACGCTTCCAGCAAATGATTTCCAAGCTCGGTTTGCACCAGCCACCCAACCGAACCGCGCGCAACAGCGATGAGGCGGTGCGTCTTGCGCAGGAGGTCGGCTACCCGCTGGTGGTGCGCCCCTCTTATGTGTTGGGCGGACGGGCGATGGAGATCGTGTATCACGAGGAGGATCTGTGCCGCTACATGCGCGAGGCGGTGCAGGTCTCCAACGACTCGCCGGTGCTGCTCGACCGGTTCCTGCGCGACGCCATCGAGGTGGACGTGGATGCGATCTGCGACGGCAAGCAGGTATTGATCGGCGGGATCATGGAACACATTGAAGAGGCGGGTATACACTCCGGCGATTCAGCTTGTTCGCTGCCGCCCTTCAGCTTGAGCGCCGTCCTGCAAAACGAATTGCGGCAGCAGATGAGCGTCATGGCCCGCGAGCTGCATGTGATCGGCCTGATGAACGCCCAGTTTGCGATTCAGAACGGCCAGGTCTATGTCTTGGAGGTCAACCCGCGCGCCTCGCGTACCGTACCGTTTGTCTCCAAGGCAACGGGTTTGCCGCTCGCGCGCATCGCCGCGCGCTGTATGATAGGCAAGACCCTCGCCGCACAAGGCGTGACTAAAGAGGTGATCCCGCATTACTATTCGGTGAAGGAGGCGGTATTCCCCTTCATCAAATTCCCGGGGGTGGATGTCCTGCTCGGGCCGGAGATGAAATCCACCGGCGAGGTGATGGGCGTAGGACGCAGCTTCGGCGAGGCCTTCGCCAAGTCGCAACAGGCGGCAGGAGTCAGCATACCGCGCGGCGGACGCGCATTCTTGAGTGTGCGCGACACCGACAAACCGCAATTGTCGGAGGTCGCTGCGGCGCTGGTTGAACAAGGTTTTGAGGTCTTTGCTACGCGCGGCACGGCCAAGGTGCTCGAACAAGCGCGAGTGACGCACACGGTGGTCAACAAAGTGGGCGAGGGTCGCCCGCACATCGTGGACATGATTAAAAACGACGAAATCAGCTTTATCGTCAACACGGTGGAAGGGCGTCAGGCGAGTACCGCTTCCTTTGCGATCAGGAGGGCGGCGCTGCAGCACAAGGTGAGCTACACTACCACTCTGGCCGGGGCGAGGGCAGTGTGTCTTGCGCTCAAAGAACTCTCGGCGCAGGATGTAAACCGCTTGCAAGATTTGCATAAGGAACTGTCTGCATGAACAAGGTACCCATAACGATAAAGGGCTTGCAAAAACTGCGCGAGGAGTTGCAGGAACTCAAATCTGTGGCGCGTCCGCGCGTGATTACTGCCATCGCCGAGGCACGCGCGCACGGCGATCTCAAGGAAAACGCCGAATACGCCGCCGCCAAGGATCAGCAGAGTTTCATCGAGGGCCGCATCGCCGAACTGGAGGGAAAAATCTCCAACGCCCAAGTGATAGACGTCAGCACCGTCAACGCGCAGGGCAAGGTAGTGTTCGGCGCGACCGTGGATCTCGTCAACGAAGAAACCGGTGAAGAAGTCACTTACCAAATCGTCGGCGATGACGAGGCTGATATCAAGACGGGTATGATCTCCATCAGCTCGCCCATCGCGCGTGCGCTGATTGGCAAAGAGGAGGGAGATATTGCGGTGGTGCAAACGCCCTCCGGCAACAAGAAATACGAGATCGTTGCGGTGCGTTATATTTAAGCCCGGCCATGCATTTTAATGCTGTCAGCCAGCGCATTCTCTTGACCTTTTGGGTGGGCGGTTTGTGGGCCGTCGGTTACGTCGCGGTGCCGGTGCTGTTTAATATGATTTTCGACCGCTTCGTGGCGGGCGGTATCGCGGGCCGCCTATTCAGCATCATGAGTTACATAGGCCTGGTGTGCGGTACGCTGCTGCTGACCTCGGTGATCTATCAGGCAGGGCGTGAGTGGCGCCGTATCTGGCAGGTGTGGGTGCTTCTGGCCATGTTGCTCATAGTGGCCATCGGTGAGTTTATGTTGCAGCCTATGATGCAGGCGCTTAAAGCGGCTACCCCGCAAGGGTTTGTTCCAGGCAGCGCCCAGGCGGCGCGGTTTGGGATGTTGCATGGGGTATCGTCGCTGCTATATCTCGTGACGAGTTTGTTGGGGTTGATGTTGGTAGTGTACGGACTTAACAGAGACCAAGGTTGAGTTGCCTCCGAAGGCGAGGAGCGGCCGAATGAATTCGGCCCTACGGTGTAGGTGCGACAAATTTGCACCTTATTCGGGGCGAGACCCCGATTAAAATCCATCCGCCGCTAGACGTTCAAAATTATGCCCCGCTCCAAAACCAGCAACCGCTGGCTCAAAGAACACTTTGACGACCCCTACGTCAAGCGCGCCCAGCAGGAAGGCTATCGGGCCCGCTCGATCTACAAGCTGATGGAGATAGACGAACGGGATCACCTCCTCAGGCCGGGCATGGCGGTGGTTGATCTCGGCGCCGCACCTGGGGGGTGGGCGCAGTACGCGGCGCAGAAAGTGGGCAGTAAAGGCCGAGTGCTGGCCTTGGATATTCTGCCTATGGAACCTCTCGAAGGCGTTGAGGTTATCCAGGGTGATTTCACGTCTGACGAGGTTTATCAAAACCTGTTGGGCACGTTGGGCGCGGCCAAGGCGGGGCTTGTAATGTCGGACATGGCCCCCAATATGAGCGGTATGAACAGTGTAGACCAGCCGCGCGTGATGTATTTGGCTGAACTTGCCCTGGCGCTGGCACGCGATGTGCTTGCTCCGGGAGGTGACCTCCTCATCAAGGTGTTTCAGGGCAGCGGCTTTGATGAACTGTGCAAGGATCTGCGCCGCTCTTTTAAGCAAGTCCTGGTGCGCAAACCCAAGGCCTCCAGGGCCCGTACCCGTGAAGTATATCTGCTGGCGCGGAACTATACGGGTTAGCCGCGTCTAATACTTAATTGCATCAGTACTTTACTAGGCCAGCCGTTAGTTCCAGGCCGGTAGGTGTGATAAGCTAGTTGTAGAGAGTGAACAGAGGACATCCATCTTGAATGACATCGTCAAAAATTTGATCTTATGGGTCGTGATCGCCATCGTCCTGATGTCGGTGTTTAATAATTTCGGCCCGCGTCAGACTGCCGCCCAGCCGATCGAATATTCCCAGTTTATCGCCGATGTGAAGGCCGGTAAGGTACAGAAGGTCAGTATCGAAGACCGTGTCATCCGTGGCATCAAGGACAATGACGAAAGATTCACGACATATAATCCGGGCGACCCCGGATTGATCGGCGACCTGCTTAACAATGGCGTCAAGATTGATGCGCGCCCGCCCGAGCAGCAGGGCCTGCTCATGCAGATGTTTATTTCCTGGTTCCCCATGCTGCTGTTGATCGGCGTGTGGATCTTCTTTATGCGTCAGATGCAGGGCGGCGCTGGCGGACGTGGAGCCATGTCGTTCGGTAAGAGCCGCGCGCGCATGGTCGGCGAAGACCAGGTGAAAATCACCTTTGCCGATGTCGCGGG
The DNA here is from genome assembly GCA_043740145.1 of Gammaproteobacteria bacterium. GTDB lineage: Bacteria > Pseudomonadota > Gammaproteobacteria > SURF-13 > SURF-13 > JACPZD01. Next base: position 5,874 of record JAYUCX010000060.1, on the reverse strand, counting down.
TGTGGACGAGGCCAAAGAGGAAGTGGCCGAACTCGTAGAGTTTCTGCGCGACCCCGGCAAGTTCCAAAAATTGGGTGGCAAGATCCCGCGCGGCGTGCTGATGGTCGGCAGCCCTGGTACCGGTAAGACGCTGCTTGCGAAGGCCATCGCCGGCGAGGCCAAGGTGCCGTTTTTCAGCATCTCCGGTTCGGATTTTGTGGAGATGTTTGTGGGTGTCGGCGCTTCGCGCGTGCGCGACATGTTCGAGCAGGCCAAGAAGCACGCGCCGTGCATCATCTTCATAGATGAGATTGATGCGGTTGGGCGGCATCGTGGCGCGGGTCTCGGCGGCGGTCATGACGAGCGCGAGCAGACTCTGAATCAATTGCTGGTCGAGATGGACGGCTTCGAAGGCAGCGAAGGCGTGATCGTCATCGCTGCCACTAACCGGCCCGACGTGCTCGATCCCGCGTTACTGCGGCCCGGCCGTTTCGACCGCCAGGTCGTGGTGCCGCTCCCGGATGTGCGGGGCCGCGAGCAGATTCTCAAGGTACACATGCGCAAGGTGCCCATCGCCGACGATGTGGATGCGAGCGTGATCGCCCGTGGCACGCCCGGTTTTTCCGGCGCCGATCTTGCCAATTTGGTCAACGAGGCGGCCCTGTTCGCCGCGCGCTCCAACAGCCGCCTGGTGAACATGGAATATTTCGATAAGGCCAAGGACAAGATCATGATGGGCGCCGAGCGCCGCTCCATGGTCATGAGCGAAGAGGAGAAAAAACTCACCGCCTATCACGAGGCGGGACACGCCATCGTAGGTTTGACCGTGCCCGCGCACGACCCGGTTTACAAAGTGAGCATCATCCCGCGCGGTCGGTCCTTGGGCGTGACCATGTTCCTCCCGGAGCAGGATCGCTACAGCTACAGCAAGCAACGTCTGGAAAGCCAGATCTGCAGCATGTTCGGCGGGCGCGTCTCTGAAGAGTTGATCTTCGGCGCGGAGGCGGTCACGACCGGCGCCAGCAATGACATCCAGCGCATCACCGAGATCGCCCGCAACATGGTGACGAAGTGGGGTCTGTCGGAGCGCCTGGGTCCGCTCACCTACAGTGAAGAGGAAGGCGAGGTGTTTCTCGGCCATAGCGTGTCGCGCCACAAGATGGTGTCGGATGAGACGGCGCACGTGATAGATGAAGAGATCCGCGCCATCATAGATCGCAACTACGAGCGCGCCACACAGATACTCAATGACAACATCGAGAAATTACATCTGATGGCCGAGGCGCTGATCAAATACGAGACCATAGACAGTCTGCAAATCAACGACATCATGACGGGCAAACCGCCGCGCCCGCCGCAAGACACCACGGACGTGCAAGCCAAGCCGCCACGCAGTGCGGGCGAGGTCCCAGCCAAGGACGACAAGGCGCCCGGCAAGATCGGTGGCCCAGCGGGAGAACACTAGTAAAAAAGTAGCAAGTTACAAGTAGCAAGTAAATCACGCGGCGGCTTGTAGCTTTTTCTTGCGACTTGATACTTGCTACTTTATGAACATCCTTGATTGTCGGGGAAAACTTCTCGATCTAAGTCAGCCCAAAGTCATGGGCATCCTCAACATCACCCCTGACTCCTTCTCGGACGGGGGTGTTTTTTTATCACCGCAAGCGGCCGTCGAACGTGCCCGGCAGATGGTTGAGGAGGGGGCGGCCATCATTGATATCGGGGGAGAGTCCACTCGTCCCGGTGCGCCGCCGGTCTCGGTACAACAGGAGTTGGACCGTGTCCTGCCCATCTTGGAGGCCCTCAGCGCCGAACTTCCCGTTCCTATCTCGATAGACACCAGCAAGCCCGAGGTCATGCGCGCGGCGGTGGAGGCCGGTGTGGGGATGATTAACGATGTGCGCGCCCTGCGCCTGGCGGGCGCTTTAGAGGCCGCCGCCGAAATCAATCGCCAGACCAGTGTTCCCATCTGCCTCATGCACATGCAGGGCGAGCCCGGCACGATGCAGCAACAGCCCCACTATAGCGATGTCGTTCAAGAAGTTAGCACCTTTCTGGCTAAGCGCGTACAGGCCTGTGTCCGGCACGGCATCCCCAGGGAACGTCTGGTGGTGGACCCAGGCTTTGGTTTTGGCAAGCGATTGGAGCATAATTTAAGCCTGCTGAAACGCCTCGATGAACTGGGGAAATTGGGACTGCCCCTCATGGTGGGCCTGTCTCGTAAGAGCATGATAGGGGCGGTACTAGACCGCCCGGTGACTCAGCGTCTCTACGGCAGCCTCGCGGCCGCCGTGCTGGCCGTCGCTCGAGGAGCGGTGCTGGTCAGGGTGCACGATGTGCGCGCTACGGTCGAGGCGCTCAAGTTATATAATGCCGTGCTGCAAAGCTAATTAGGGAACATGCCGTGCAAAAAAAATATTTCGGTACCGATGGCATTCGTGGCAGGGTAGGAGAAGCGCCGATCAACGCCGAATTCATGCTCAAACTCGGCTGGGCGGTGGGCCGTGTGCTGGGCAGCGAGGGTAACGGCAGCAGCGTGCTGATCGGCAAGGACACCCGCATCTCCGGCTACATGTTTGAATCGGTGCTGGAGGCGGGGCTGTGTGCAGCCGGCGTAGATATCCGTCTGTTAGGACCCATGCCTACCCCCGCCATCGCCTATCTCACCCGCACCCTGCACGCCCAGGCCGGTATTGTCATCAGTGCCTCGCACAACCCTCACTACGACAACGGCATCAAATTCTTCTCCGCGCGCGGCACCAAGCTTTCCGACGAGGTCGAGCTTGCCATCGAGACGGAGCTTGAAAAACCCATGCACACGGTGGACTCGGCCCTACTTGGCAAGGCCGAACGGGTGCCCGATGCCGGAGAGCGCTATATCGAATTTTGCAAGAGCACCATCCCGCGCAGCATAGACCTGCGCGGCATGAAGATCGTGGTGGATTGTGCTCACGGCGCCACCTATAACATCGCCCCTCGCGTCTTTGAGGAAATGGGAGCGGATGTCTATAAGATCGGCGCCCAGCCCGACGGCCTCAACATCAATGACCAGTGCGGCTCCACGCATCCACAGGCGCTGCGCGCCGAGGTACTGGCGCGGGGCGCAGAACTCGGCATCGCCTTCGACGGCGACGGTGACCGCGTCATCATGGTGGATCATCAGGGCGAAATCGTGGACGGCGATGAACTGCTGTTCATCATCGCGCAATCAAGGCGCGGACATGCAGGGCACTCCAACGTGGTGGTCGGCACGCACATGAGCAATCTCGGCCTCGAGCATGCCTTGCAACAACTCGGCATCGAACTCAAGCGCGCCGCAGTGGGCGACCGTTACGTGCTCGACATGCTCCAGCAAGGCGGCTGGATGCTGGGCGGCGAATCCTCCGGCCATATCATCTGCCTGGACCGCACCACCACCGGTGACGGCATCGTCTCCGCCCTGCAGGTCATCGCCGCCATGATCAACTCCGGCCGCACCCTGAGCGAGTTGAAAGCGGGCATGACGAAATATCCTCAGCGCATGATCAACGTACCGCTCGAACCCCGTTGCAAGCCCATGAAATCTAAGTTGCTGCAAGATGCGGTGCGTGAGGCCGAGGCGCAACTGGCGGGGAAAGGCCGGGTACTGTTGCGCCCCTCCGGGACCGAGCCGCTGCTTCGCGTCATGGTCGAAGGCCAGGACGAGCAGCAAGTCGAAGCACTCGTCCACTACCTTGCCGGAATGGTCATCCAGGCAGCGTCCGATACGTCGGATCTCATAGCCCTGTAAGTCAAGGTAGGGTGCGCGACGGGCCTCGATTGTTTATGTCAGCGCCGCTTCAATATGGGAAATCGGCATCAAGGCAGGAATCGGCAAACTGAAAATTAACCTCGGCCGGCTTATCTCCTGCTTGCAGGAAGCCGGATTCGAGCAACTGCCCGTGACTTGGGAACACGCCAAAGCAGTGTGTGACTTGCCCGAGTACCATAAAGATCCATTCGACCGGATGCTGATCGCTCAGGCCCAGACAGAGCCGTTGCGGCTGCTGACGCATGACAAAACTCTGTTGCAGTACAGCGATCTGGTGACACTCCTCTGCGCTTCGCGTACCGTGGGGTGCGTAAAAGCACCCTTGTTTTTCCGTATGGATTGTAAACTGCAAATTGCTATTTTCCAGGAAGCTCAGTAAGCTTGGCGGCTTTTAGGAGGGTCGCATGAGTCGCCAAAAGCTCGTGGCCGGGAACTGGAAGATGAACGGTTCCAAGGCCGCTACCCGGTCGCTGATCGGAGATATTTTGCAAGGCATGATGGCCCAAGTCAAAACGGCCGAGGTAGTGGTGTGTCCGCCGGCCTTGTACCTGACCGAAGCGGCGGCTCTGCTTGCGGGCAGCCGGATCGCGTTAGGGGCGCAGAATCTGTGCGCCGAGGCCGAAGCGGCGGGGGCTTATACCGGCGAGGTCTCCGCGGCGATGTTGCTCGATGTCGGTTGCAGCTATGTGATTGTAGGGCATTCCGAGCGGCGCGCCTATTACGGAGAAAGCGACGCCGTGGTCGCGCAAAAAAGCGTGCGTGCGCTGGATGCAGGGCTAAAGCCCATCATCTGCGTAGGCGAGTTGCTGGCGGAGCGGGAGAACGGTCAGACCGAGGCAGTGGTCGCGCGCCAACTGGATGCGATTCTGGCCAAGGTCGAGGTAACCCGGCTGGCCCATGCACTCATTGCTTATGAGCCGGTCTGGGCGATCGGCACCGGCAAGACGGCCACGCCCGAGCAGGCGCAGCAGGTTCACGCGTCTATCCGGGGGCGGATTGCCACACACAATGCTACAATAGCAGGTTCCATACAGATTCTTTATGGGGGCAGTGTCAAGGGCGCAAACGCCCATGACCTTTTTAATATGGCGGACATAGACGGCGGGCTGATTGGCGGCGCGTCGTTGAACGCCGATGAGTTCCTGACTATTTGTCAGGCGGCAGGGTGATGGAAGGATGCTTACAGCTTTATTGGTGATTGATATATTGGCCTGCGCGGGTCTTATTGGATTGATACTGCTTCAGCATGGCAAAGGCGCCGACGTCGGCGCGGCATTTGGTAGCGGCGCGTCGCAGACGGTGTTCGGCAGTCAAGGTTCAGCCTCTTTTTTAACACGCACCACCGCGGTATTGGCCGTGGTGTTCTTCGCCGCAAGCCTGGGTCTGGCTTACCTCTCGGGTCAGCATGCGAAGACCGCGGGTGTGGTGGAGCGGCTTGCGCCCATCACGGCCCCGGCTGACAAGCCGGCGCCCGCGCCGCAGACGCCGGCGCCGGTAGTACCGAACTAGCGACCCTCAGAAACGTTGACTTATTGGTGCGTCTCTGGTTTTTTGAATGCCGACGTGGTGGAATTGGTAGACACGCCGTCTTGAGGGGGCGGTGGCGTAAGCTGTGCGAGTTCGAGTCTCGCCGTCGGCACCATCAATAAATAGTGACTAGACTTGTTCAAATCTTCTACTTAGACTGTCTCTAAAGGGGTTGTCGGCCGAATTTGTCGGCCCTGTAAGACGAGGATGATGTGTTAGAGAATTATCTGCCCATCTTGATCTTTATTGTTGTCGGCATCGCCTTTGGCGTACTGCCGATCGTGGGCGGATTTTTGCTCGCCCCGCACCGCCCCGACAGCGAGAAGCTGTCGCCCTACGAGTGTGGTTTCGAGGCCTTCGAAGATTCGCGCATGAAATTCGATGTGCGCTATTACCTCGTGGCGATACTATTTATCATCTTCGATTTGGAGATCGCCTTTCTGTTTCCCTGGGCCGTCGTGTTGAAGCAGATCGGCCTGTTCGGGTTCATGGCGATGATGGTGTTTCTCGGAATTCTGGTCGTGGGTTTCATTTACGAATGGAAGAAAGGGGCCTTGGAGTGGGAGTGATCCTATGGG
>JAYUCX010000059.1:0-4399 GCA_043740145.1 Gammaproteobacteria bacterium | reverse complement strand
CAGCGCAGGCCGTGCCGCGCGGCGAGCATGAGACTCATCCCCATCACTCCCAGGAACAGGCTCACGATCAGGCTGCGCAGGCCCAGCCAGAACAGGCTGTGGTTAAAATCAATGGACAGCACGCCGAAGTAAACGAGATCAAAGCAGAAGTGGTAAGCGATCATGAGTGCGATGGCGGTTCCACGCACGGCATCCACCCAAGGATAACGTGGGTGGATCGGAACTTTGGCGGTCGGGTGTTGCCCCATGCTTATTGGGTGCCTCTAAGAATAGTGGATTTTGTCCTTAGGCAAGGCGGAATTCTGCGAGCAATGCGGAGTGTACACGCAGTCTGCCGCTGCGCGGCCCCGCATTTCGAGCAGAATTCCAACGCCGCATAAAGACAAAAGACGCATTTTTAGAGGTGCCCTTATGCTCGTTAGACAGGTTATGTAGGCTGTACGGCAATGCACTCTGTGCGTCATCGCTAAGCAATGCAAGTGGCCCCTTGAGCCCGCTGCACCCAGGGAGGGGGTAGAATCGGACTGATAACTAGGCTATCTTTAGGCGCAGTTCTGCCATAGTTTTTCCCATAGGCCGGTCCTCTCGCCCTAGCGCGTTGTTCTGTATATGCCGGATCCAGCGCGGCACTATGTTATAATTCATCGTCTTACCACAACAATTATTATCTTAATCAGACCTTTAGGCACGCGTTAGATTGAAACTGAACTGGAAAAGCGCCTTGATACCGTCGCAGTGGCAGGGACCCTACCTTGACTATTTGCCGGTCATCGCGGGTCTGCTGCTGGTGCTGGGGGTGGGGCACAGCCTCGCGCAACTGACCTGGGCGCTGTGGTCGGGGCCGCGTTACGCCTATCAGGTTCCCGCCACACCGCTTGGCGGCCCCGGCCCTGCGGCCACGCCCGCTCAAGCCTTACCCGAGATCAGCGCCCTGCACCTGTTCGGCAAGTTTGAGCCGCCCAAGGCGCCGGTCGCGCCCACGGAGATTCCGGTAACGCCGCTTAATCTGCTGCTGCGCGGGGTGATTGCCGCCGACAATCCGGCCAGCGCGCGGGCGATTATCGCGGATCAAGGCGGTAAGGAAGATTACTATGCCATCAACGCCGATCTGCCCGGCGGGGCGAAATTAAAGGAGATTCGCACCGACCGGATTATCCTGACCCGCAATAATCAGGATGAAGTGCTGCGCCTGCCCAGGGAGGGTACGGATGCGAATATCCCTGTGGCGGTGCCGGTCAATGCCGCCCCGCCGCCTCCGCCCGCGCCTATTCCCGAGCCGCAGCAGCAGCCCCCCGTCCCTGTCCCCGCGGCGTCTGCCGCCGGGGCTAAAGCGCCCAGCCCGGAACAGAATGCGGAGACCCTTTCAATATTGCGCAGCTATCGGGATGCGCTGCAGACCAATCCTCAGGTGCTGGCGGGCGTGGCAAAGGCCGAGCCGGTGACTGAGGGAAACCGGCAATTGGGTTATCGTATCAACGCCGGCAATGACCCCACCTTTTTGCCGCGCTTTGGCCTGGAGCCTGGGGATATAATCACGACGGTCAATGGGGTCGTGCTGGATAATCCGGCCAAGGGACTGGAGGCGGTGGGCAAACTGGGCTCAGCCAGTCAGGTGAACATCAGCATTCTCCGCAACGGCCAGCCCAGGACGATGTCCTTTAACCTTAACCAATGAACTGGACCCACTCATGTGTAATAAAAAATTAGCTCTGATTGCGGCGTTGCTCGGAGTATTGCTCGGCGTCAGCCACTGGGCGCTGGCCGAGCCGGTGACTTTGAATTTTAAGGATGCTGACATCCGCGCGGTGATCGGCACGGTCTCCGAGATCACCGGCAAAAACTTCATCGTGGACCCTCGCGTCAACGGCAAGATCAGCATCATTTCTTCCAAGCCGATGGAGAAGGAAGACATCTACGCCCTGTTCCAATCGGTGCTGGAGGTGCACGGTTTCGCCGCCGTGCCGAGCGGCAAGGTCATTAAAATAGTGCCCGACGCCAATGCCAAGTTCGGCACCATCCCCACCACCAGCAACGCCGAGCCCGGCGAGGGCGATGAACTCGTGACCCGCGTGGTCGAGCTCAATAATGTGTCGTCCGCCCAGCTAGTGCCGATTATCCGACCACTGGCGAGCCCGCAGGCGCACATGGCAGCGTTTCCGCAGGCCAATATGCTGGTAATATCCGATCGCGCCGCCAACATCGAACGGCTGGTCAAGATCATCCGCCGTATTGATCTGCCCAGCAGCGATGAGTTGGAGGTCATCCCGTTGCAACACGCCTCGGCGGTCGAGATGGCGCGCATCCTGACCACCCTGGAACAGCAGAGCAAACGCAACGATCCCACCGCCAAACAGACCGTCATCCTCTCCGACGAGCGCACCAACAGCATTCTGATTAACGGCGAGGGCAAAGACCGGCTGCGCCTGCGCGCCACCATTTCCCACCTCGACACACCGACCGAGGACGGCGGCGGCAATATCCATGTGGTCTATCTACGTTACGCCAAGGCCTCTGAGCTGGTGCCGGTGTTGACCGGTGTGGCCAAGAGCAAACCTGTGGTCAGCACCGGCCCAAGGGCAGCGGGTGAGGTGTCTCCCGCGCCGGGCGTCCCGGCGACGGTGGACTTCGGCCCTCCTCAAAATGCACCCGCGCCAGGCCAGCCGCCTGTGCCTACCCCCCTCATCCCTGAGCCCGTCATCGGTGGCGGCAGTAGCAGCGCCAATGTGTCAGTCAGCATTCAGGCCGATGAGAGCACCAACGCCCTGGTCATCACCGCGCCGGCGGGGATATTCCGCGCCCTGGAATCGGTGATAAGGCAACTCGATGTGCGCCGCGCCCAGGTGCTGGTCGAGGCGGTAATCGCCGAGATCTCCACGGATAAGTCCGCCAATCTGGGGATTCAGTGGCTCTACAGCGGCGCAGGCGACGGCTCCGGCCCGGTGGGTATCAGCAACCTGCCCGGCACCGGCAACAGCCTGATCGGCATCATCACCAGTATAGTCGGTAATCAGGTTCCCTCGATCGGTCCAGGCGTGACCCTGGGGACGGCCAAAGTGAGTGGCGCCACCAATTTCGCCCTGCTGCTGCAGGCGCTGGCCTCCGATGCCGATACCAACGTGCTATCCACCCCGACCCTGGTGACCATGGACAACGAACAGGCCGAGATCGTGGTCGCGCAAAACGTGCCCTTCATCACCGGCCAGTTCACCAATACCGGCGCGACCAGCGGAGCGACCAACCCCTTTCAGACCATCGAGCGCAGAGATGTCGGTCTCACGCTGAAGGTGAAACCACAGATCAACGAAGGCGATGCGATCAAGCTGGATCTCACCCAGGAGGTCTCCAGTCTCGCCGCCTCGGTTACCGGGGCGAGCGACTTGGTTACCAACAAGCGCTCCATCAAGACCAGTGTGATCGTGGACGACGGCAAGATTCTGGTATTGGGCGGCTTGATCCGCGACGATCAATTGGAGAGCGTGCAGAAGATCCCCGGCCTGGGCGATCTGCCGTTGGTTGGCGCGCTGTTCCGTACCACCAGCAGCACGTTGCGTAAGACCAACCTGATGGTGTTTATACAGCCCTCCATCATCCGCGATGCCGCCACCGGTGACCGCTTGACCAGCGCGAAGTATAATTACATCCGCGCCAAGCAACTGGAGAGCACGGCGGACGGCGTCTCGCTCATGCCGGGTGAAAGGCCCTCCGAGTTGCCGCCGATTGAGGAGCGGTCGTTGACTCCGAGACCCAGCCCTGATGCACCCGGCGAGGACATCCCGCCCGTAATACAATGAGACTACTGACCCCCATCACGCCACCCGTAGACCCGCCCGCGCAGAGCGAGGCAGCTGCGCCGGTAGCGGCCCCGGAAGCCGCGCTGCGGACACCGCGCCTGCCGTTCGTGTATGCCAAGCGGCACGGCGTTCTTGCGACGGGTGTGGACAACGGCCGCATCGTCATCGCCTGCCGTCCCGGCGTGACGGCGTTCACTCTCACCGAGTTGCGCCGCCTGCTGGGTCAACCTATCACTTTACAAAAAGTGACGGCCGAGGCCTTCGAGACTTTGCTGCAGCGCGGTTACGAGAACGACAGCAGCGAAGCCATGGCGATGATGGGCGAGATCGGCGAAGACATGGACCTGTTCCGCGTCGCCCAGCAACTCGCCGAGCCGGAAGATTTGCTGGAGAGCGAGGACGATGCGCCCATCATCCGGCTCATTAACGCGCTGCTCACCGAGGCCATCAAGGAAAATGCCTCGGACATCCACATCGAACCCTTTGAAGAACGCCTGGTGGTACGCTTCCGCGTGGACGGCGTGTTGCGCGAGGTGCTGGAGCCGAAACGCGCGCTCGCACCGCTGCTGGTGTCGCGCATCAAGGTGATGGCGAAGCTCGACATCGCC
>JAYUCX010000058.1:0-4410 GCA_043740145.1 Gammaproteobacteria bacterium | reverse complement strand
CGCCAGTTCGCCCGCGCCATCGTGATGCCCAATCTCAAACCGCCGGTGACGACCACCGGACAGGCTCTCGCCTATCGTGAGCGCATCCTGGCGGCCTTGCCCAAGGGCAGCCCCTTTGAGCCGCTCATGACGCTCTATCTTACAGACAATACCCCACCCGAAGAAATCGCCACGGCCAAGGCGAGCGGCCGGGTGTTGGCGATGAAGTATTATCCCGCGGGCGCGACCACGAACTCGGACTCCGGGGTCACTGATCTACGCAAGACCTATGCGGCCCTGGCAGCGATGGAACAGCTTGACATGCCGCTGCTGGTGCACGGCGAGGTAACAGACCCAAGCGTAGACATTTTCGACCGTGAGCGGGTTTTTATCGAGCGCGAACTGATTCCCCTGGTCAAAAAATTCCCCAAGCTGCGCGTGGTATTCGAACACGTGACCACCGTCGAGGCCGTGGAGTTTGTCAGTTCCGCGCCCGATAACATCGCCGCGACCATCACCGCCCATCACCTGCTGCTCAATCGTAACGCGATGTTTACAGGCGGCATCCGTCCGCATCACTATTGCCTGCCGGTGCTCAAACGCGAACGGCACCGGCTGGCACTCGCGCAGGCCGCTGTCAGCGGCAATCCGAAATTCTTCCTGGGCACCGACAGTGCGCCCCATCCGAGAAGCGCAAAGGAATCGGACTGCGGTTGCGCCGGGATATACACCGCCCATGCCGCACTGGAGCTTTATGCCGAGGCGTTCGAACAGGCCGGCGCCCTTGATAAGCTGGAAGGTTTCGCCAGTCACTTCGGCGCGGATTTTTACCGCCTGCCGCGCAATACCGAACGCATCACGCTCACCAAGGAAACGTGGCGAGTTCCTTCCGAGTATGCCTTAGGGACAGAGACACTGATCCCGTTACACGCCGGTGAAGAAGTAAAATGGAGGTTGCTGGGTAATTAGAAATGATCTTGAAGAAACCGGCGCAGATGAACTGCGCGCGGCGTGTTGCTGAAAAAAACAGGGGGCGATACGCCCCCCTGTCTTAATTCTTCGTGGCGGCCTTGGTCTCGGCCAGCATCTTTTGCAACTCGCCGCTCTGATAAAGCTCCAAGGTAATATCGCAACCGCCGATCAATTCACCGTTAATGTAAATCTGCGGGAAGGTCGGCCAGTTTGCGTAGCGCGGCAGGTTCTGAAAAATCTCCGGGTCTTCCAACACATTCACGTAGGCAAACTCCGCACCCGCCGCCTTTAGCGCCTGGGAGGCGCGCGACGAGAAGCCGCATTGCGGCATTTGCGGTGTACCCTTCATGAAGATGATCACCGGGTTGCTCTCAACTTGCTGTTTAATTCGCTCTAGAACATCCATATAGGTACCTTTAAAGAAGTAGCACAACTCCGGTTATTGTAACAAAGTCGCATAACCCCTACAAACCTCTTCATATTTTGAAAAAACGCTCGCGGTAATACTGCATCTCACGAATCGAGTCGCGCACATCATCCAGGGCGAGATGGGTGGGATTCTTGACAAAACCGCCGGCCAAGGCGGGCGCCCAGCGGCGAGCGAGCTCCTTGACGGTGCTCACATCCAGATTGCGATAATGAAAATGTTTTTCCAGCTCCGGCATGCAGCGGGCCAAAAAGCGCCGATCCTGGCAGATGCTGTTGCCGCACATCGGTGACTTGTTGCGCGGCACGTATTTCTGAATAAACTCCAGGGTGCGTTGCTGGGCCTCTACCTCATCCGCCAAACTGACGCGCACGCGTGCGACCAAACCCGATTTGGCATGCTGTTGAGTATTCCAGTTATCCATCTTGTCCAAAATTTCATCCTTCTGATGGATGGCGATAACCGGCCCTTCCTCCAGGATATTGAGCTGGCTGTCCGTGATAATGGTGGCGATTTCAATGATTTGATCGGCATTGGTGTCGAGCCCGGTCATCTCCAGGTCTATCCAGATTAAATTGTTGGGGTCTTGTGCCATACTTATGGTCTCGTGCCGTCGTTTGTGGTCTCGTTCGGCATTGTAACAGAGGCCGGGCTTTTATATATTGTGAAGGAAGGAACAGCGCATGAATCTCTTCAGCGTACTATTTTTGATTGTGTTACTGGCCGGGATGGCGGTGCAACTCTGGCTGGCCCGGCGGCAGATCGCTTACGTTTCCCGTCATCGCGATCAGGTGCCCGCGAGCTTCGCCGCCCAGATTCTCCTCACCGACCATCAAAAGGCCGCGGATTACACCCTGGCCAAAACCCGCTTTGGCCAAATGGAGATCGTCGTCGGAACCCTCTGGTTGCTGGTCTGGACGCTGGGTGGTGGGCTTGACCTGTTAGACCAGATATGGCGCAGCCTGGAATTCAATCCCTTACTCACCGGCGTAGGCTTCATGACCAGCACCTTCGTACTGATGGCCTTGTTGGATCTCCCCTTCTCCCTCTATCGCACCTTCGTGATTGAACAGCGCTTTGGTTTTAACCGCACCACCCCAAAGCTATTCATCGCCGACCTCGTCAAACAGACCCTGCTCATGCTGCTGCTGGGTGTGCCCTTCGCCGCCGTGGTACTTTGGCTGATGGGTGCCTCCGGAAGCTTGTGGTGGCTGTATGTCTGGCTGGTATGGATGGGCTTTGCGCTGTTCATGATGTGGGCCTATCCGGCCTTCATCGCGCCGCTGTTCAACAAATTCAAAGAGCTTCAAGACGGCGGCCTGGTGGAACGCATCCAGTTATTGCTTAAGCGCTGCGGTTTTACCAGCAAGGGCGTGTTCGTCATGGACGGCTCACGCCGTTCCGGCCATGGCAACGCCTATTTCACCGGTCTTGGCACACATAAGCGCATCGTCTTTTTCGATACACTGATGAACACCCTCGACCCCACCGAGATCGAGGCGGTACTGGCCCACGAGCTTGGACACTTCAAGCGTAAACACGTGCAAAAGCGCATGGCCATCATGTTCGTGATGAGTCTCGCCGGACTCGCCCTGCTTGGCTGGCTCATAGAGCAGCCTTGGTTTTATGAAGGGCTCGGCATCACGCAACCTTCACGGCATACGGCATTGATACTTTTCCTGCTCGCCATGCCCGTATTTACTTTCTTTTTGTATCCGATACTGGCCTATTTTTCACGCAAAGATGAATTCGAGGCCGACGACTTTGCCGCCCAGCAGGCCGATCCGCGCGTGCTGATCGAGGCCCTGGTGAAACTGTATAAAGAAAATGCCAGCACGCTGACGTCCGATCCGCTCTACTCGGCCTTTCACGATTCGCATCCACCCGCCGCGGCTCGGGTGGCGCATTTGTTAACCAAGGTTCCGCACCCTGCTTAAGGAGGTTGTTATGAAAAGATATGGATTTAAGGCACTTTCTATCGTTGCCCTGTTAGCACTCGCTCCACTCACCTATGCCGCTGACGCCAAAAACGGCCAGGCACTCTACGAGGCCAACTGCACCTCCTGCCACGTCAAACTCATGGGCGGCGACAAATACGCTATCCACACCCGCCCAAACAGCATCATCCATTCGCTGGACAGCCTTAAAAAGCGCGTCAAATTTTGCGAGAGCGGCAACGGCATGAACTGGAATGATACACAGATCGGCGATGTGGTCACCTATCTCAATGAAGCGTTCTACAAATTCAAGTGAGGTAATACCATGAGCGATTTAACGACTAAACACTGTAAGGTCTGCGAAGGCGGAACCCCCCCGCTGACCCCGGCTCAGACGCGCGACTTGTTAAGTCAGATCACCGGCTGGTCACTGAATGAAAGCGGCACCGAAATCAGCCGCACCTTCCAATTCAAAAATTATTATCAGACGATGGCCTTTGTAAATGCGTTGGCCTGGATCGCACATCAGGAAGACCACCACCCCGATCTGGAAGTGAGCTACAACAAATGCTGCGTGCGCTACAGCACGCATGCCGTCAAAGGGCTAACCGAAAACGATTTCATCTGCGCGGCGAAGATTGATAGTTTACTCACATCTTCGCAATAATCGCCTCGCCGAAGCCTGACGTGCTGACGCACGTCGCGCCGGGCATGAGGCGGGCAAGGTCCACAGTGACGGTCTTGGCGGAGATCGCGCCGGACACGCCCTTGATAATCAAATCGGCGGCTTTGAACCAGCCCAAATGGCGCAGCATCATTTCCGCCGACAAAATAAGTGAGGCCGGGTTGAGTTCATTCTTGCCGGCGTATTTCGGTGCGGTGCCGTGCGTGGCCTCGAACATCGCCACGGTATCGGACAGGTTTGCGCCCGGGGCCATGCCGATGCCGCCTACCTGCGCGGCAAGCGCGTCGGAGATGTAGTCACCGTTGAGATTAAGCGTGGCGATGACGCTGAACTCTTCCGGGCGCAATAAAATCTCCTGCAAAAAGGCGTCCGCAATCACGTCCTTAATGATAATCTCTTTGCCGGATTTT
>JAYUCX010000057.1:0-4422 GCA_043740145.1 Gammaproteobacteria bacterium | reverse complement strand
TGGAAAATTTGGAGGCGCGTCTGCCGGCGCTGGAAGACTATAAGGACAAGCCCATCATCATCACCTGCCAAACGGGCGAGCGTTCCGCGCGCGCGGGTGCGCTGCTGCGCAAACAGGGTTTTACCACGCCCTACAAATTGGCTGGCGGGCTGCGCGCCTGGCGCGAGGCCAAGCTGCCGCTGAGTAAATAGATGATCGTTATCTACAGCACCGCCGCGTGCCCCTATTGCGTGCGTGCGAAGCGTTTTTTGGATGCCAAGGGCGTGAGTTACACCGAGTTGCGCGCGGATCTCGACCCCGCGTTGCGGCAACAAATGGAACACAAAAGTCAGCGGCGCAGCGTTCCGCAGATCTTTATCGGCGACCACCACGTGGGCGGTTTTGATGACATGTGGCGTCTCGAACAGAGCGGCAAGCTGGACACCCTGCTCGGCGGAATCACTCCCGCCTAACCGTTTTTTTTAGAAATACGGGCACCTCTAAAAATAGTGGATTTTGTCTTTAGGCAAGACGGAATTCTGCGAGAAAGCGGAGTGTACACGGCAGTCTGCCGCTGCGCAGCCCCGCATTTCGACGTACAGGGACGTACTAGTGTCGCGGGAGGCAGGGCGCCGGGAGCGACCGAGCAGAATTCCAACGCCGCATTAAAGACAAAAGACGCATTTTTAGAGGTGCCCATACCTTTAACCGACAACAGGAAATGAAACATGGCGGAAACACAGGAACAGCAACAGCCGGGCGTAGGCTCGCACGATATTCAATTGAGCATACAGAAGATCTATGTCAAAGATCTTTCCTTCGAGACCCCCAACTCTCCACAGATATTTTTGGAAAACTGGGCGCCGGAGATCAACGTTCAGTTGCGCAGTGCCGCGGCGCCGCAGAGTGAGGGCGTCTATGAAGTAATCCTAACCGTTGTCATCACCGTCAAACAGGGTGACCGCACGGCCTATCTCGCGGAAGTGCATCAGGCGGGAATTTTTAACATCGCCAGCGGTAACGAGGCTGACCTCGGACCCGTACTGGGCAGTCTCTGCCCCAGTGTGTTGTTTCCATTCGCGCGCGAAGTGGTGGCGGGGCTGGTCGCCAAGGGCGGATTCCCGCAATTTCTGCTCTCGCCGGTGAATTTCGATGCGCTCTATATGCACACCCGCTCAAAGGCAGGACAAGGCGAGGTATTGCAATAACATCTCCGGCTAAACCGCTAGCGGTATTCGGTGCAGGGTCGTGGGGGACTGCGCTCGCTATCTTGCTCTCCCGTAATGGTGCGCCGGTGCATTTGTGGGGGCATGATTTAAAGCACATCGCCGAGTTGGCCGAGGCGCGCTGTAATAAAAAATTCCTCCCTGGCATCGCTTTCCCCGCCGCACTCAAGATCATGGCCGACGCGGCACTGGCGATGGAGGGCTGTGAGGATTGCCTGGTGGCGGTGCCGAGTCACGCCTTCCGCGAAACGTTAACACGCCTCACACCTCGTTTGAAACCGCACATGCGCATCGCCTGGGCGACTAAAGGGCTGGAACCGGAATCGGGGAAATTGCTGCATGAAGTGGCTGAAGAAATAGTGGGCGCACGCCCCACTGCGGTCATCTCAGGCCCTACCTTCGCGCGCGAAGTGGCAGCGGGCTTACCCACTGCGGTCACCGTGGCCTCCGCCACGCCACAGTTTGCCGCTGATCTTGCCTCACGCCTGCATAGTGATACGTTTCGCGCCTACACCTCGGATGATGTGATCGGCGTTGAAGTGGGTGGGGCGGTCAAAAATGTGCTCGCCCTCGCCGCAGGCATTGCGGACGGTCTGGGCTTCGGCGCCAACACCCGTGCTGCGCTCATCACGCGGGGCCTCGCCGAGATGATGCGCCTGGGCGTAGCGCTCGGCGGCAAGCGCGAAACCTTTATGGGCCTTGCGGGGTTGGGTGACCTCGTCCTCACCTGCACCGACGACCAATCACGCAACCGCCGCCTGGGCCTCACACTTGCGCACGGCACGCCGCTGGCTGAAGGCTTGCGCGAGATCGGCCAAATCGTAGAGGGCGTCCCCACCGCGCGCGAAGTCATGCGCCTGGCGAAAGCGCACGGAGTCGAAATGCCCATCAGCGAACAGGTGCATTACGTGCTGCACGAAGGCAAAAACCCACGCGCAGCCGTGCAGTCATTACTCCAACGTGAACAAAAAGCGGAAACGATGTAGGTCGGATCAAGCGTAGCGGATCCGACATTTCATTCAATGATGCGTCGGCTCCGCAAAGTCAGGGTAGGGTGGGCACGTTTTTTGTGCCCACGTGGTAGTGACAAATACAAAAGGTGGGCACAGAAGCGGTGCCCACCCTGCCCGGATCGTCACGCAATAGAATCTCGTGCCGAAGGGATGCGCGATCAACAACATTATCACTCCCTCGTTTGCGAAGGAGATGTCACTGCCTAACGCTTGCTCTCCTTCTTAGACTTCTTCGCGGCCCTTTTTTCTTTCATGGTCTTGGTCGGTTGCTTCTTGGTTTGCTTCTTGCTATCTACACCTTTACTCATGGTTTTCGCTCCTTGTTATACAAGTTATGAAGAGTAGTAGGTCGGCTCGAGGCATGGCCGGAGCCGACAACGCCTTTTATATTATCAGTGTCGGATCCGCTACGCCATGCTTGATCCGAACGGGCAGCCTGGTCGAATGAAATGAAACCCAGGACAACTTCCTGAAGCCCACCTCGCCCCACCTAGGTTACTTGCTGATCGAGTTGTTGACAAGCGTAACGTTCCTCTTTACACTGAGTAAGTGATAAAAAGCTTCCGGCACAAAGGACTTGAGAGGTTTTTCAGGACGGGCGCTAAGACTGGCATCCAGCCGCAGCACGCGTCCAAACTGCGCGTTCAGCTTACCACCTTAAATATTGCTGAAACACAGGAAGACATGAACGTGCCGGGATGGAGATTACATCGCCTGAAGGGTGATAAACAGATGTTTTGGGCGGTGTGGGTGGATAAAAACTGGAGGTTGATCTTTCGCTTCCATGGCCAAGATGTCGAGCTTGTGGATTATCTGGATTATCACTAGGAGATATGTATGGAGATGTTTGATCCGGCACACCCCGGTGAAGTACTGCGGGAGTATTTACCGGAAGGCATGACGGTCAAGGAAGCCGCCAAGCGTCTCGGCGTCACCCGCCAGGCGCTCTCTGCCCTGTTGAACGGCCGCTCAGGCGTGAGCGCAGAGATGGCTTTGCGCCTCGAGGTGGCACTGGATACCAAAGCGGATTTCTGGCTGCGCCTGCAAATGCAGCGCGATATGTGGGTTGCGCGGCAAAAGTCACGTCCCAAAGTCAGACGGCTTGCAGCATAGGTATGCGCTATGGTTGTGAAACTCCCCGTTATATCAATATATTAATACAAGGCCTGATTCTGGCATCGCACGATTGAACTTCGTTGCGCAGGAAGGTACGATAATCGCATGCAGTTCAGGCTATGCTCACGCAAGAAACACGGGCCACCGAGCCCGGTTGTTGCAGGCGCCTAAATGAAGAAGGCCGCGTCGGGATAGCGCCGTGTGAGTACAGAGATCGTCTATGATTTTGAATGGGATGCTGCCAAGGCCCTTACCAACGTGGCCAAACATGGCGTCACGTTCGATCAGGCGGCTACGGTGTTTCTGGATGCGCTGGCGCTTACGGTCTACGATGAGTCCCACAGCCAGTCCGAGGAACGCTGGTTTACGATCGGGCACGATGCGGGCGGCATGCTTTTAGCGGTGGCACATACGTATCAGGTAACAGCACCCGCGAGCGCCCGGGTACGTATCATATCGGCGCGCCAGGCAACCAAGCGTGAACAACGTTTTTATGAGGACGAACCTCGATAGGTGACACCATGAACGCAACGAGCAACCCACCCAACGACGACATACCCGATGAGATTGATTTCTCAGGAGGCGTGCGGGGCAAGTTCTACCGACCGGGCGCCAAGCTCAATCTGCCGGTGTACCTCGATGCTGAAGTGCAAGCGTATTTGACTGTGATCGCGTCCAAGAAGGGCGTGCCATTATCCAACTTAGCGAACGATCTGCTCAAAAAGGAAATTGCGATTCTCGAAGCGGCCAAATGAAACGGAGACGCCAGCGTGAGGCGCGGTGCAAGCGCCGAAATGGCCTTGCATCTCGATGCGGTGCTGGGTACGAAGGCGGATTTTTGGCTGCGCCTGCAAATGCAGCGCGACATGTGGGTCGCGCGACAAAAGTCGCGCCCCAAAGTCAGACGGCTTGCGGCATAGGTATGCACTACTGCGCAACCCTGCTGTATCGTTTTCGTAATGTGTTACTGCAAGACCCTGTGACCTCTCTGCACCGAAAGGAGCGGACAATCTATGAGCAAGAAACTTAAAACCATTCCGGCCTTCGCATCGGAGGCCGCAGAGCGGCGCTTCTGGGAAACCCACGAT
>JAYUCX010000056.1:0-4428 GCA_043740145.1 Gammaproteobacteria bacterium | reverse complement strand
CCCGGATCGAAGCCGATGGACAGGTGAGTGTGGAGATGGGCGTGCCACGCACCCATCCAAAGGATATTCCCTTTGTGGCGGAAGCTGAATCGTTGAGCTATGCTGTTACGGTGAATGGCCGGAGCGTCGAATTGAGCGTGGTGTCCGTGGGTAATCCTCATGCGGTAGTGCGGGTAGAGGATGTGAGCCATGCCCCGGTGGGCGAGTTGGGCCCGTTACTGGAATCTCACGCGCGGTTTCCCGCACGGGTCAATGTGGGATTTATGGAGGTGGTGGGGAGCTCGCATATTCGTCTGCGCGTTTACGAGCGTGGTGTGG
Source organism: Gammaproteobacteria bacterium (assembly GCA_043740145.1). Taxonomy (GTDB): domain Bacteria; phylum Pseudomonadota; class Gammaproteobacteria; order SURF-13; family SURF-13; genus JACPZD01. Next base: position 4,110 of record JAYUCX010000056.1, on the reverse strand, counting down.
GCGAGACACTGGCCTGCGGCACCGGCGCCTGCGCCGCGGTGGTGGCGGGCCGGCGGCAAGGGTGGTTGGACGAAAAGGTGGCGGTGGATTTGCCGGGAGGTAGGTTGCTGGTGAGTTGGCAGGGGCCGAATGAGCCGGTATGGATGACCGGGCCGGCGGCCCGCGTATTTGAGGGGAATCTCGAACTATGACCACACAACAAAGACACGGGTTGGCGGAAGAGTTGAGCGACAAGGAGGTGATTGAATACCTGCAGGCGCATCCCGATTTCTTCATCACTCATACCCACCTATTGGCGGATCTGGTGGTGCCGCACGAAAGCGGAGGCGCGGTTTCGCTGATCGAGCGTCAGGTAGCGGTGCTGCGTGACCAGAATCGTCAGGTGCGCCGCGAGCTGGCTGATCTGGTGCAGATCGCGCGCGACAATGATCGTCTCAATGAATGTCTGCAACGCTTCGCGCTGGCCGTGATGGGATGCGCCACGCTGAGTGAAATCTTCAACACGTTGTACGGCACACTGCGGAGCGATCTGAACGCAGACGCTGTCGCCTTGCGCCTGTTCGGGAATGGCGCGGCCGCCCTGGAAGACGCCGAGCTGGTGAATGCCGCCTGGGTGGCGCGTGATGCGGCGGAACTGGAGATATTCAGAAAAATACTGGAAGCCGGTAAGCCGGTATGCGGCAGACTCTCTCCTGCGCAATTGCATTATCTATTCGGTTCGCAGGCCAAGGACATCGCCTCCGCCGTTCTTTTGCCGCTGCATCCGAGGGGTCAAGAGGGTTCTCCACTCAGTTACGGCTTACTTGCCATCGGCAGTCACAACGGCGAACGTTTTCACCCGGCCATGGGGACGGTATTTCTCAGCTATCTGTCCGCGCTGCTCAGCCGGGCCTTGCGTCCACATCTAGCGTAGTCACGTGCAGGACGCTGAACAAGTTTGGCTGGAGCGTTTTTTCAACCATCTCATCCACGAGCGGAATCTCTCGCCCCACACAGTAAAGGCCTACCGTCACGATCTGGAAAGGCTTGTTGAATTTTGCGATGCCGGGAATATTCCCGGCTGGCGTGCATTGAACGGCCACCATGTGCGCGGCTTTGTGAGCAGCGGTCAGCGCAGCGGTTTGGGCGGCCGCAGCCTGCGGCGGCGGTTGTCCGCGGTGCGCGCGTTCTATAATTACCTGCTGCGCGAAGCGGCACTTTCCAACAATCCGGCGTTGGGCATCCTCGCGCCCAAGTCGGGGCATAGGCTGCCGGCCACCCTGGATGTAGATCAAATGGCGCGCTTGTTGGATATCAAAGTGACGGAAGGACTGGCGTGCCGCGACCGCGCGCTGATGGAGTTGTGTTATTCCTCGGGCTTGCGTCTGGCCGAGCTGGTCGGGTTAGATGTGCGGGATATTGATCTCACCGACGCCACGGTGCGCATCACCGGCAAGGGCAATAAGGTGCGTGTCGTACCGATTGGCCGCTATGCCCGTAGCGCCCTGCAGGCTTGGCTTAAGGAGCGCATCAAGTCTGCGAAAGAAGGCGAGCCCGCGCTGTTCGTCGGCCGGTACGGGAAACGCTTGACCGCGCGCGCGGTGCAGTTGAGGGTGCGCGAGTGGTCCCAACGGCAGGGGATGGACACGCCGGTTCATCCGCATCAGTTGCGGCATTCTTTTGCGAGCCACCTGCTGGAATCGTCCGGCGACCTGCGCGCAGTGCAGGAGCTGCTCGGTCATGCCGACATCAGCACCACTCAGATCTACACCCACCTCGACTTTCAACACCTGGCCAAGGTGTATGATAAGGCGCACCCGCGCGCTAAAAAACAGAGGAAAGATACAAGATAAAAGAGTAAAGGGTTAGTTGCTGTTTTGGTTTTTAACTTGTATCTTGCATCTTTTCCCTTATCCCTGTAGGCATGCGCAAACTTCCCTCCGCCGTTATCCTGTTGGGCACGGTCAGTCTATTAAACGACATGGCCAGCGACATGATTATGCCGTTGCTCCCCGTGTTTTTGACGGCCACACTCGGTGCGGGCCCGGCCATTCTTGGCTTGATTGAGGGAGTCGCCGAGTCTACCGCAAGCCTGTTTAAACTATGGGCCGGTCGGCTCGGCGACGGCGGCGTGGGGCATAAGCCGCTGGCGGTGACCGGCTATGCGTTATCGAATCTGGTGCGACCTCTGCTAAGTGTGGCGGGCAGCTGGGGTGTAGTGATGGCGGTGCGCTTCGCAGACCGTGCCGGTAAAGGGCTGCGCACCTCGCCGCGTGACGCGCTGGTATCGGGTTCGGTCAATGCCGATCAGCGCGGACAGGCATTCGGCCTGCATCGCGCCATGGACCACACGGGTGCGTTCATCGGACCGCTGCTGGCGAGCGGCCTCCTCGCATACGGACTCACTATGCAACAGGTTTTTTTGGCCTCAGTAGTTCCGGGGGTATTGGCGGTCGCCTTGCTGGTGTTTGGATTACGCGTCGTGCACGCCGCCGAGCGCCGCGTTACCCCGCCCCCGTTGCAGTGGTCTTTGCTGCATCCCAGGCTGCGCGCGATGGTCATCACGGCCGGCAGTCTCGCCCTGGTGGCCGTACCGGATGCGTTTCTCATCCTATGGTTGGTTCAGCAGGGCGTTACCCTATTTTGGATTCCCGTCCTTTGGGCCTTTGCCCATGCTGTGCGCGCCCTGGTCGCCTTACCCACAGGGCATTGGTCGGACCAGTATGGGCGCGTTCCTGTGGTGTTGGTAGGTTGGAGCGTGCGTGCGCTGTTGCTGATAGGTCTGCCCTTCGTCAGTCATCCGGCGGCTGTGATCACTTTGTTTTTTCTCTACGCCGCCTCGACTGCCGCTACGGAAGGCGCGGAGCGCGCGGTCATTGGCGATTTCGCCGGGAAGGGGGCTCAAGGCACTGCGTTTGGGCTTTATAATATGATGGTCGGCCTGTTGGCCCTGCCAGGTGCGCTGTGGTTTGGGGCGGTGTGGGAGTTCTTTGGGATGACTATGGCGTTCGTCATTTCCGGCGCGCTGACGGTGTGTGTGGCCTTTGCTCTCTATTTGCTGACCCGCAAGCCCACTTGAAATAACTCTTCACAATTTTATGCAAGAATGGATTCAGCCGTTGCTCGATTGGATCGTCGCGTATCCCTACGCGGCGAACACGGTGGTTTTTTTGATTGCCTTCGGCGAATCGCTTGCCGTGGTCGGCCTGTTCTTGCCGGGCGTGGTGCTGATGTTCAGCATCGGCGCACTGATCGCGACCGGGGTGCTGGATCTGTGGATCGTGTTAGGTCTTTCGACACTGGGCGCGATTCTGGGTGATGTATTGAGTTACTGGGTGGGGCGGCGTTATCACGAGCAGGTGCGCGGTTGGTGGCCGTTTCGCAATCACCAGGAGTGGCTCAAACGCGGTGAGTCTTTTTTTCTGCGCCACGGCGGAAAGAGCGTGTTGCTGGGTCGTTTCATCGGGCCGTTGCGCCCGATCGTACCCATCGTGGCTGGGATGCTCAACATGCCCGCGGGGCGTTTTATCGCAGTGGATGTCATCGCGGGGCTGGGCTGGTCGCCCGCTTACATTCTGCCTGGCGTGGTGTTCGGCGCCTCGCTGGGTCTGGCCTCGGCGGTCGCTGGAAGGCTTGCGGTCATCCTCGTGCTCTTGCTGGGTGTGCTATGGATCATGGTGTGGGGGGTGCGCGGTATAGTTAACTGGATGCAGCCGCGCGCCGAACAGATGGCGACACGGCTGCTGGTCTGGAGCCGCTCGCACCCATTGTTGGGAGGGATCACCGCCGTGTTGGTGGATCCGCAGCGGCCGGAGGCGCGCGGCATGCTGATCTGGGCGGCGCTGTTGATTCTGTTGGTAACAGGTATCCTCGCTCTGCTTGAGACCCAATTGATGGGCGCGCCACTGGCGCACGCGGATACCGCCGTGTTCTACATCATGCAGGGACTGCGCACACCGTGGGCCGATGAGGTGATGGTGTTACTCGGTGAGCTGGGGAGCGGCCGTGCGCTAGGAGCTGTCGTGGTGTTCGTATTAGTCGGCTTGGTTGCGCAGCGTCACTGGCATGCCGCCGCGCATTGGCTCGCCGCCGGAGCTTTCGGCGTGGTGTTGGTTGCGGCGCTCGAACTCG
>JAYUCX010000055.1:0-4445 GCA_043740145.1 Gammaproteobacteria bacterium | reverse complement strand
ATCGTAGACGCCGAGCGGCGAGCTGAAACGCGCGGTGCGGGAGGTGGGCAGCACGTGGTTGGGGCCGGCGCAGTAATCGCCGATGGCTTCGGAGGTATGGCGGCCGAGGAAAATCGCCCCGGCGTGTTTGATGCGCGCCGCGAGCGGCTCCGGCTCGGCTACCGACAGTTCCAGATGTTCTGGCGCGATAAAGTTGACTACATCAACGGCTTCATCGAGATCGCGCACGGCAATCAGCGCGCCACGCCGTGCGAGCGAGGCGCGAATCACCTCGGCGCGCTCCATGCCGGGCAACAGGCGTTCGATGCCGGCTTGCACCTGATCCAAAAATTTACTATCAGGGCTGACCAGTATCGCCTGCGCGTCTTCATCATGTTCGGCCTGGGAGAACAGATCCATCGCAATCCAGTCAGGATCAGTTTGACCATCACACACCACCAGAATTTCCGATGGGCCGGCGATCATGTCTATGCCCACCGTGCCGAATACCATACGCTTGGCGGTGGCGACATAGATGTTGCCCGGACCGACGATCTTGTCCGCGCGCGGGATGGTTTCCGTGCCGTAGGCGAGCGCCGCGACGGCCTGTGCGCCGCCGAGCGTGAATACGCGATCCACACCCGCAATCGCGGCGGCGGCGAGCACCATTTCGTTCACTACGCCATCCGGTGCGGGTACCGTCATGATAAGTTCCGCGACGCCCGCGATCTTGGCGGGAATAGCGTTCATCAATACCGATGACGGATAGGCCGCCTTGCCTCCGGGGACGTACAGGCCCACCCGGTCGAGCGCGGTAATTTGTTGACCGAGCTTAGTGCCGTCGCTCTCCGTATAAGACCACGACTCGGACTTCTGATGGGTGTGATAGGCGCGGATGCGCGCCGCGGCGGTTTCCAGGGCTTCACGCTGTGTGGCGGGTAGGTTGTGTAACGCTTTCTGAAGACGCGATGCCGGGATTTCCAACTCTGGGACGGATTTCGCTTGCAGACGATCGAAGCGCAGTGTGTAGTCGAGCAGGGCGCTGTCGCCGCGCACCCGCACATCGCGCAGGATGTCGCGCACGGTGGTGGTAACGGCTTCGTCCGATTGTTCTTCACATGCGAGCAGCCGCTCCAATTCGCGCCAGAAGTCCGCAGCACTGCTGGTGAGGCGCTTCACGCTATTTGCCGTTTTTGTAGTGCTTCAGCCAGGCGTGCAATCAGGTTCTTGATCTGCGCATGCTTGATCTTCATAGAGGCCTTGTTCACGATCAGCCGTGCGCTGATATCGGCGATGTGCTCGATGGGTTCCAGCCCGTTGGCCTTGAGGGTGCGTCCGGTATCCACCAGGTCCACGATGCGGTCTGCAAGGCCCGCCAGCGGGGCGAGTTCCATCGAGCCATACAGCTTGATGACTTCCACCTGTACCCCCTGTTCGGCGAAATAGCGGCGGGTGATGTCGGGATATTTGGTGGCGACACGCAGCCGCGCAGGGGTTTCTGCGGCACGCTTCACCAGCCCCGCCACCATCAATCGGCAGCGGGCGATTCCAAGATCTAACGGTTCATACAGGCCGTCGCCCTGGTATTCCATGAGCACGTCCTTGCCGGCGACGCCGAGATCCGCGGCGCCATACTCTACATAGGTCGGCACATCGGCGGCGCGAATCACCACCAGTTTGATGTCGGCATGATTGGTATCGAGAATCAACTTGCGGCTGGTGGCGGGGTCATCGCTCGGGACGATGCCTGCATACGCCAGCAGCGGCAGCGTCTCGGTGAGGATGCGGCCTTTGGAAAGCGCAATAGTAAGTGTGTCAGTCGTCATGATGAGGGCTTCATTATAGTTTTATTAACCAGGCACCCGCTGAATGCGCGCGCCAAGTTGCGTTAGTTTTTCTTCAATACACTCGTAGCCGCGGTCAATATGGTAAATGCGGTCTACTGTCGTCGCGCCCTCTGCGACGAGACCGGCAAGCACGAGGCTCGCCGAGGCGCGCAGATCGGTTGCCATCACCGGCGCGCCGGTCAGGCGTTCCACGCCCTTGCAGATGGCGGTGTTGCCCTGCAAGGTGATGTCCGCGCCCATGCGTCTGAGTTCCTGGACGTGCATAAAGCGGTTTTCAAACACCGTCTCGGTGATCGTCCCCACGCCGTCGGCGACGATGTTCAGGCTGGTGAACTGTGCTTGCATATCAGTCGGGAAGGCCGGGAACGGCGCAGTGTGTATGTCCACCGCGGTGGGCCGTTTTCCTTTCATATCCAGCATGATCCAGTCTTCGCCCGTCTCGATGGCGGCCCCAGCCTCGCGTAGTTTGACCAGCACGGCCTCGAGCAGGTGCGGCTGTGTATCCTTGAGCTTGACGCGCCCGCCGGTGATCGCCGCTGCGACCAGATAGGTGCCGGTCTCGATGCGGTCGGGCAGCACTGTATAGCTGGTGCCGTGGAGCCGCTCCACGCCTTCTATCACGAGAGTGTCGGTGCCTGCCCCGCTGATCTTGGCGCCCATGCTGATGAGACAGTTGGCAAGATCCACCACCTCGGGTTCACGCGCGGCATTTTCGATCACCGTGACGCCTTCGGCAAGTGTTGCGGCCATCATCAGGTTCTCGGTGCCGGTCACGGTCACCATATCCATGAACAGATGCGCGCCCTTGAGACGTTTGGCAGTGGCGCGGATATAGCCGTTCTCGACCTTAATGTCCGCCCCCATCGCCGCGAGTCCGTTGATGTGCAGATTCACCGGGCGCGAACCGATGGCGCAACCGCCGGGCAGCGAGACATCCGCCTTGCCGTAACGCGCCAGCAACGGACCCAGCACCAGGATGGAGGCGCGCATGGTCTTGACCATTTCGTAGGGCGCATGAAAGGTGTGGATGGTGCGGCTGTCCGCCTCGATGGTGAGGCGCTCATCCACCGTCAACGTCACGCCCATGCGGCCCAGCAATCCCATGGTGGTGGTGATGTCGTGCAGGTGCGGGACATTGCGCACCGTCACCGGCTCATCGGCCAACAGCGTCGCGGCCAGAATCGGCAGGGCGGCGTTTTTCGCCCCCGAGATGCGGATCTCGCCGTTTAGGGGCACACCGCCGGTGATGATGAGTTTATCCATAAGTCATAGTAGCAAGTAGTAAGTTGAAAGTGGCAAGAAGAATCGTTCTCGTAACTTGTCGCTTACAACTTGCTACTGTGTTGATACCGTCAACCACTCCGCCTTCGTATAAGTACGCATGGACAAGGCATGGATAGCCGACTGCATGGCGTCTCCCAAGGCGCCATAGACCATGCGGTGACGGGCCAGGGTGTTCTTGCCCTCGAAGGCATCGCTGATCACGACGGCCTCAAAGTGCGTGCCGTCTCCTGTTACCCGCGCCTCACTGCGCGGCAGGCCGGCCTCTATCATGTGTTTAATGGTGTCGGATTCCATCAACGATTCAACTCGTTTAATAACGAATTTTATATCCGGAGCGCAGCAAGGCGATGCACAATGCCGAGACCGCTGCTAAAAAAACCGCACAGACCGCCAGACTTAAGCTGGGAGGCACGTCGGACTGGCCAAAAAAGCCATAACGAAACCCGTCAATCATATAGAAAAACGGGTTCCAACGCGAAACTTCGTGCCAAAAGGGCGGCAGGGTGTGGATGGAATAAAACACCCCGCTCAGGAAGGAGAGCGGTATGACAATAAAATTTTGAAACGCCGAGAGTTGCTCGAAGTGCATCGCCCAGACCGCGGCGATCAGCCCCATCGCGCCGAGTGTCGTGCTGGCTAACAGGGTGAACGCGACAATAGCGGCGAGGTTGAACACGGGGAGCTGCACGACGCCGAGCACGGCGAGATACAGCCCCAGCCCCACCAGCGTGCCGCGCACCACGGCCGCGCCCACGTAGGCGAGGAAAAGCTCCAGGCTGGAGAGCGGGGCGACTAATACAAAGGCCAGACTGCCGTTGACCTTGGACTGAATCAGGCTGGACGAGCTGTTGGCGAAGGCATTCTGGATGATCGCCATCATCATCAGCCCAGGGATCAGGAAAGCGACGTACGACACCCCGGCGAACACCTGCACATGCTCTTTGAGGGCGTGCCCGAATACCAGCAAAAACAGCAGTGAACTCACCACGGGTGTCAGCAGGGTCTGCACCGGCACCTTCATGAATCGCCGTACCTCCTTGCTGAACAAGGTGTAGAGGCCGTGCCAATTTGCCAAGGCGGATCCGCTCATGCTGTCCGGCTCGCGGCATGCACGGAGGTGATCTCCATAAACACCTCTTCCAGTCCCGCGTCCTGGGTGGACAAGTCTATGATCTCGTGACCCGCGCCGCGCAACGCCTCGAGGATCCCGCCGATCTGATCCTCCAGCCGGTGCAGGCGCAAGGTGAGTTGCGCGCCGCCGCGCGATTTGACCAGCGGCAGCAGCGCTTCCGGCAACGCCTTGGCCGGGTCGGCGAGCGTGAGCGACAACAGCCG
>JAYUCX010000054.1:0-4447 GCA_043740145.1 Gammaproteobacteria bacterium | reverse complement strand
GTACCCAAAACCTGTCGCACACATCTTAAACATGGCCGACCTGGAGCAACAAGCCGTCACAGAATTGGAGACCGTGCGCGACTTCATCCGCTGGGGCGTAAGCCGGTTCAACGCAGCGGAATTATTTTTTGGGCACGGCACCGACAATGCCATAGACGAAGCCGCCCACCTCGTGCTGCATGCGCTGCATCTGCCGCCTGTGCTTCCCGCCGACCTCTATCAGGCGCGACTTACTCAAACTGAAAAAGAAGCCGTCGTCACGCTGTTGCTGCGCCGCATCCAGGAACGCAAACCCGCGGCGTATTTGACCCACGAAGCCTGGTTTGCGGGCTTACGTTTTTATGTAGACGAGCGTGTGCTGGTACCCCGCTCTCCTATCGCTGAACTCATCGAAAATCACTTCGAACCCTGGTTGGGCGACGCACCGGTACATCGTATACTGGATTTGTGCACCGGCAGCGGCTGTATCGCCATTGCCTGTGCTCATGCCTTTCCCGAAGCTGAGGTGGATGCCTCCGACATTTCAACCGAAGCCCTTGAAGTCGCCAGCACCAATATCTCGCGCTATAGTTTGGAGGACCGCGTGCATGCCATTCACTCCGACCTGTTCAGCGCCTTGGTCGCTCCCGGCGTCCTGCCTCCCGCGACACTAGTACGTCCCTGTACGTCGCAAGGTAGAAAATATGACCTCATCGTAAGCAACCCGCCTTACGTGGATGCCGCCGATATGGCGGCGCTGCCTGCGGAGTTTCGCCACGAACCGCCATTGGGTCTTGCGGCCGGGCAGGACGGGCTGGACACCGTGCGGTGCATTCTGCAGGAGGCTTCGCAATATCTCAATCCTCACGGACTTTTGGTGGTCGAGGTGGGCAACAGTGAGCATGCGTTGATTCAGTCACGGCCCGACCTTCCCTTCATCTGGCCGGAGTTCACGCGCGGCGGCGGCGGCGTCTTTATACTGACGAGAGAACAACTATTAGGGAACCTCTGAAAAATATATCGTCAATCGCCAAGGCGCCAGCGTGTGAACGGGGTGCAGCTTACCGCCGACTGGTCGGCGGCGTTGGGAGTGGCTTATCGCTTTTAAGGCAGGCTGAGGCAATCAGAAGTTCATAGTCTTGATTTTGACCTTAATCTTATCCTTTTCACGCGGATAGCCCGTCCCACCGGGTGTCACCTTCAGATGCGCCCGCAGTTTGTCCACCGTCTTTTTTCCAAAGCCCGGCACGTTATCCAGCTCATCCACCGTACGAAACCCGCCATGCTGCTCCCGATACTTGATAATAGCCTCGGCCTTCTTAGGCCCTATACCCTTGATAGTCATCAGTTGGGCCGCGCTGGCGAGATTGAGATCAATCTGATCCGCCGCCGCACCCCAGGCGTTACAAACAAACAGCAGCAAAAGAACCCCACACGCCTTCTGTATAAACCCCACTCTTCGTATCTCTCCGGGCAAGCGCTTATCCAACCGTCAAATAGTGCAGGCTAAATAAATTCCGGGCATCACGCCACACGTGTTCAGGCTTGAAGCCGGCTACCTCTGCCATACTCCGGAATTCTTCAACGGTATATTTATAGGAGTTTTCGGTGTGTATCCCCTCCCCCTCCGCCAATCTAAATACGTCATCCTCCAACTCGATGGTCTGATCTCGGGTGCTCACCAAGTGCATCTCGATCCTGCCACACTGTTCATTGTAAAAGGCATCATGCCGGAAGTGGGCGGGCTCCACGCGGGCGTGCAACTCGTGACGCAGACGCCATAACATATTCAGATTAAACGCCGCCGTCATACCCTGCGAATCGTTGTAGGCGGCGTGCAGCACGTCGTGATCTTTCTTGATATCCACGCCAATCAACATGCCGCCTCCCACGCCAACCAGCGCCGCCGCGGTCTTGAGCAGCAGAATCGCCTGCATGGGGTTATAGTTACCGATGCTGGAGCCGGGGAAAAAGATGACCTTCTTGGCGCCTTGATATTTCATGACCTGCGGCAGTTGCGTCAAGCGCGTGTAGTCGGCGCACACCGCAATCACGGCAAGACCTGGCTGCCCGGCAGCAAACTCAGCCGAGGAGCGCAGCAGATATTCTTTAGATATGTCTATCGGTATGTAAGCCCGTGGACAGGCCAACGCATCCAATAAAATCTGCGCCTTGCGACTGCTGCCGCTGCCGTATTCGATGAGCAAGCAGTCCGGCCCTATCGCATCCGCCAGCTCGCATTGATAGCGGCGCAGCAGGCCGATCTCGGTGCGAGTGAGATAATATTCTTCCAGATCGCAGATTCGGTCGAACAACAGCGAGCCGCGTTCGTCATAAAAATATTTCGGAGGGATCTCCTTACGCGGCTTGGCAAGGCCTTGCAGCACATCCGCTCGGAAATCATCCAGCTCGGGCGCGAGGTCATGGAAGGCCAACTGTGCGACAGGCACGCTCATCCGGCGTCCTCCGCGAGGCGCAGACCGGAAAACTGCCAGCGCGCTTCGGGTGGAAAGAAATTGCGGTAGGTCGCGCGCAGATGCGCTGTAGAACTCACGCACGAGCCGCCGCGCAGCACCATCTGGTTGCACATGAATTTTCCGTTGTACTCGCCGAGCGCCCCGGTCTCCGGCCGGTAACCCGGATAGGCCGTATAAGGGCTTTGCGTCCACTCCCAGATATCACCATACATTTGCGCCGGTAACTGCGTATCCGTGGCTGCAATAGCAGGATGCAACCGCCCCGATTCGAGAAAATTTCCTGCCACATTCAACCGCGCGGCGGCGTGCTCCCACTCCGCCTCGGTGGGCAAGCGCTTGCCCGCCCAACGCGCATAGGCATCGGCCTCGTAATAGCTCACATGGCAAACCGGCTCGTGCTCGGCCATCTCGCGCATACCCGACAAGGTCATCACCTGCCAGCGCCCTTCATCACGCTCCCAATAGAGCGGCACCGCCCAAGCTTGCGACTGCACCGCGCGCCAGCCATCGGATAACCAATATTCAGGCCGCTGATAACCTCCCGCCTCGATGAACTCAAGATACTCGCCATTGGTTACCGGCCGCGAGGCCAGCCGGTAATTTTCCAGATAGACGCGGTGACGGGGCCGTTCATTATCGAAGGCAAACTCTTCACCGCTGTGGCCTATCCGGCACAGCCCTCCCGCATAGTCAGTCCATTGCAACGGCGGCGCAGCGGTGATCGCACCGGCGGGCGCGGCTGCCTGATAGGCCGGCCGCAGCGGGTTACAGGCAAAGTTATGTTTGATGTCGGTGAGCAACAATTCCTGATGCTGTTGTTCATGATGGAGGCCTAACTCAAGCAATGACGAGATCGTTTTCCATTCTTCATCACTCGCCGACTCGATGAGCCGATACATGTGCTGATCTACATGATTGCGATAGCGATAGACTTCCGCAACCGTGGGCCGCGACAACAGCCCGCGCTGTGGGCGAGGATGAAAACTTCCCACCGTCTCATAATAAGAATTGAACAAATATCCAAACTGGGGATCGAACAGCGGGTAATGCGGCAAGAAACGAGTCAACAGAAAATTCTCGAAGAACCAACTGCTATGGGCGAGATGCCACTTCGGCGGACTGACATCAGGCATGGACTGAATCTGATAGTCATCGTCGGCGAGAGGCTGACAGAGGGTTTCGGTCAACCCGCGCACCGCCCGGAAGCGATCCCTGAGAGTGGCCTTGTCCAGATGCGCGCCTAGGCGAGGCATGAGTGCGGCGAGTAGCTTCATTGCGAACCCCAGTACCATGAACCCGGCGGTCGGGCAGGTGGCCATTACAACCTCTCCGAGTCTAAACAAAATTTAATTCTGAGACAAACGGTCTCTGTTATTCTGCCTGTGTAGCCGAGCTTAAGATGTTATAAGTTACTTGAGATATAGTACTTATCTCATTAGTTATTTGATAGTTTTTAAGATCACTGGAACCACCATGAGGACAAAATTGGCAACGCTTGCAACGGCCCTGACGCTCGGCGTCTCAACCGCGCTGGCGGATCCGGCGGACCCTTTCGCAACCGGAGACCTAACCGCCACATCGCAGGCGGCAAGCATCAACAAGCCTATCATGCTCTCGCCTTGCGGCTTCAGTAATACGGACAAAGCGCCGTTGTCGCTACCCAACGTGGTGGAGCGCGCGCTGTGCAACAATCCGCAAACTCGTGAGGCATGGGCGAACGCACGGGCGCAGGCGGCGCAAGTCGGCGTGAGCGGATCGGCCTATTTGCCATCCATCAACGCCACCGGCTCGTTAACCCACAACGATACCAGCAGCACGACGTATAACCAGCAGAACGTGGGGCTGTCTCTCGGCTATTTGCTTTACGATTTTGGCGGGCGCGACGCTACCCTGGAAAACGCCAAGCAGGTGCTCGCCGCGGTCAATGCCACGCAGGACACCACCATCCAGTCCGTGTTTCTGTCCGCGGTGCTGGCGTATTATCAGCTCTT
>JAYUCX010000053.1:0-4500 GCA_043740145.1 Gammaproteobacteria bacterium | reverse complement strand
ATGCGGTTGCCTTGTCGGAGGAGCCTTTTCAGCAGCCCCGCCACCAGGCCGCTACTGCTTTGTTCAGGAATATTGCGCATCAGCACTTCAAGCAGATCGAGCAGGTTTGCAGTATCCCACTCTCCATTCATGTAGGTCTCGCCCAGCATCAACTCAGGGTCGCTCAGGATGCGCCGCAGTGTCACGGGTGTGTGAATATACCACTCGGCGTGGGGCGAGCCGCTACCGAAGCTGTGACGCTCCCCTCCAGGAAGGTGCATGGTCAGCCGGCCGTGCCGGATCCGCGGACCTAGATGTTTTAGAGGATCTATGAACAAGTGGGAAGTCCGATTAGTAGTTGTCGTTAGGGCTGTTGGATTAGTGTAGCGCGGGCAGGACGGGCCGGCAACTCGTAACTATCAGGCGATGATAGTCTCCGCGGGAACGGCGCGAGCGATCTGAAAGATGTCTCGATAGGCGGCGTAAGTGGCGCATATCAGCACAGGCATCAGGAGCAGTATCAGTATTGTTCCCACGAGCAATAGCCAGGCGCTTATTAAGCCGATCAGAGCCAACAGCAACACGATTCCTAAATAAATCATCCCAAACACCAACAGCGCGCGCCAATTAAGGAACCCGCCCAACAGGCTCAGCTTAAGCGCGGCGACCGGCTCCATGTCATTGAGCGCCACGAGCGGCAGTGCGAACTGGTAGGCCATTAACACTAAGGCCAGCAGGATAAGAAAGGGTATGGCCCACAGCGCCGGTAACAAGCTTTGCACGGAGTTAACTTTTCCTGCAGTGGCCAGCTGTGAAAAAAGGTCTCCGGCGGGCGTAAGAAACAACACCAGGCTGATAACGATTTCGAGACCGAGCAAGATCAGCCCAAGCAGCATCAGCGGCTGGAGGCGCTTGCGGAAACCGCTGAACAGAAGCTCAAAACTGGCCTTTTGCTCGTGCGCGATGGTGTCGAGCGTCTGATACAAGCCCGCGCCCAACACGGGTGCGAGCAATGTACTGGCCAGACCGCCCAAGATGGGAATAAGGCCGAGCGCCATCAGTGACACTAAGAGGGTGTAGAACATGCCGAGCAGCAGCAAGGGTTGCCGGGTGAACAGCCGCCATCCTTGCAGATACCAGGCCACGCCGTGCAAGGCGGGGACTTGTTGGTAGGTCATGGTCTGCTCAGTACGCAGGTGAGGCTGGATTATTTGTTGACCGGCGGGACATAGCCTTCCGGCCTGGCCGAGCCATCACCGAAGAAGAATTTTTCCATTTCGGTTGCCAGAAATTGGCGCGCCTTGGGGTCCATCATGTTGAGACGGTATTCGTTGATGAGAGTGGTCTGGTGCGCAAGCCACATTTTCCACGCCTCGGAGGAGGCGCTTTCATAAATCCGCTTGCCGAGCTCGCCCGGATACGGCGGAAAAAGCAGGCCCTCGGCCTCGCGTCCGAGTTTTGCGCAGTTGACCATTCGCGGCATAGATGTTCCTTAAGAGGTTTCAGACAACATTGCTAAAAGACGTTTCACCGGGGCCGCCAGGCCGCGCGCCTCTGGATGGTGGATGTTATACCAGACTGTGGGGTGCGGTTCCATTGCGCTCGCGGAGATTTTGTTGACCTGTGCAAGCACCGGTGAAATATCGAGATGAAAATGGCTGAAGCTGTGGCGCAGTTTGGGCCAGTGCTTAAGTTGACTGATCTGGTAAGCAAAATGCTCCCGGCACCAGCGCTTGATGTCGGCGGGGTGAGTGTGTTCGCACTCAGGCAGGCTCCACAACCCGCCCCAGATCCCCGCCGGAGGGCGTTGCTCCAGCAGCACGTCGCCCGCGTTGTTACGCAATAGCAGTAAGGTGGCACTGCGCACCGGCAGGCGCTTACGCGGTTTGGGTGTGGGGTAGGCTGCGATCTCGTTTGACGTACAGGGATGTGCTAATGTCGCGGGAGGCAGGATGCCGGGAGCGACCTGAGTGCGTGCCACGCAAAGATCCGCCAGAGGGCAGCGCGGGCAGGCCGGCCGCGAGCGCGTGCACAGCGTCGCGCCCAGCTCCATTAGCGCCTGGGTGTACTCGCGCACCCGGTGCGCAGGTAGGTGTGACTCGGCGAGCGACCAGAGTTGCTGTTCGATCTCGCGCCGGCCGGGCCAGCCCTCCACGGCATGCAGGCGGGCGAGGACGCGCCTGACGTTGCCGTCCAGGATGGCGTGACGCTGCCCCCCCGCGAGCGCGAGAATCGCCGCCGCCGTCGTGCGGCCTATGCCGGGCAGTTGTTGCAGCGGTGTGATATCGCGCGGCAATTTACCCCCGTGCTGCTCGCACACGATCACGGCGGCGCGGTGCAGATTGCGCGCACGCGCGTAATAGCCGAGTCCGGACCATAGGTGCAGCACCTCGTCCAAATTGGCGGCGGCGAGTGTGGCAATATCAGGAAAGCGCTGCATAAAGCGTAAGTAATAGGGGGCCACCGTGGCGACTTGGGTCTGCTGCAGCATGATCTCCGAGACCCACACGCGGTAAGGCGTAGGGTTGTTCTGCCAGGGCAAGTCCTTACGCCCGTGCCGGTCGAACCAGCGCAGCAGGCGGTCGCTCATCGAGGGCTGTTTAGCCGGGCGCCGCCGGGTCATGGCGTTGCTCCAAGGGTGAGGGTGGCGTCGTCAGCCTGCACATCGCCGAATTTGAGTTTGGCGACGCGCACCTGTCCCTGCACAGGCAAGGCGCGCAGGGTCTCGATAGGCAGCGCTTTCGGCTGCCCTTGGGCGGGCGCGACGTACCGGCCCAGATCGAGCTGGTCAAACGCAAGATCCACGCTGACCAATGGTTTTTCCTTCATGCTGAAGCTAATCTTTCCGCTACCCAGGGTATCGTCGAGTTGTAGCCTGAGCGGGGCGAGATGAATTTCTTCTAGGTTGCCTGCAAGCGCTGCGTCGAGTGCGGCCTGTTGCAGGGCATTGGCTGGAAGTCCTGAAGGCAGCGATACGTCCAGCCGGCGCAGGAGGTCTCGCGGGCTGAAGGGCGTGATCTTCAAACGTCCGGTCAAACGCGCGGCATTCGAAATCGGTGTAGCTTGAAGATGGCCGTGCATTGTGAGACCTGCGGTCTCGATCTTTAAGTTGTCAAGCATGAGCGTTTGGCGGTTAATGTCGGCGCTCATATCTCCGCTGAGCTGAAGCTCAAAATGATTTTGCGGCAAATGCTCGCTTTTGAGCTGCGCCATGATGAGGGCGTCACTCAATTCATAATGTTGCCGATCGAGATCAATCATGCCCTTACCCTTGGCTTCGAAGTGTCCGCTGAGTTGCGGGCTGAGGGCCGTGTCAAAGCCGAGCTTAAGATCGAACGCTTCACGGGGAACGATAGCTCCCGTGCGCAGTGTGAGCTTTTCCAATGCAAAGTGCTGACCCTGTTGCTGGTCATCCAAAATCAACGAGGCGTTCGTGATGGCCAGCCCGCCCAGGCTGAGTACAGCGGGATTCGCGCCCTGCCCGCGTCCTCGTGTCAGGTCTTCCCAGTTGCTGCGACCGGCAGAGTCCCTGCTGAGATGCAATGCCGCCCGTTCCAGTACTACGATGTCGGTGATCCACTGTCCTTGCAGCAGCGGGATCAGTTTCACCCGGAGTTGGGCGAGTTCGGCCTGTAGGAAAGGTGTTGGAGCAAAGCCCGGAGCGTTGTTCACCTCTATATGGTTGAGTCTCACGCCCAGCCAAGGAAAGAAAGAGATCTCGATCTTGCCGCCGATCCGTAGCTCGCGGCCGGTCTGATCTTTTACCCAGGCGCTGATCCGGTCTTTGTAGGCATTGGGGTCGAAGGTGAGCGCGGCCAGGGTGACGGCACCGGCGAGGCCGAGCAGGACGATGCCCGCAAACCAGAGCGCGAGCCTGCGGCGCGACGGCATGAGGGTCCTTTGTCCGGGGTCGGTAGTCATGGCTGTGGTCATGATACACTGTGCGCGCATTGGCGCAGACACTGCACATCGTTTCCTTAGAACCATGCCGTTTACCGAACAACACCGTATCGTATTCAAGACCGTTGACGACTCCACCACCCCTGGAGAACTGAACGTGCAGGTCTATAGCGACCATGAACGGCTGATGCGGTCGCTCAAGATCTGGGGATTGTGCTGGCTGCTCGCGGTGTTGTCGCTGCCGATCTTAGGTGCGCACTGGTTTTTGGTGCCCGGATTTCTCATCGCGGGCCCTATCATGGGTTATCGCCGTTATCACCAGCATTCGATCAGCGTTAAGGTGACGGGGACATGCCCCCGTTGTCATAATGAGATCAACCTCACCCTGGAACCGCGCGAGCAGCTTCCGCTGCGCAAGTACTGCCCGCATTGCAGCGCCCCCCTGCACATTGTTGCCGCCGCCACCGGGAGCTAAAAAAATGCGCAGCGTATTTGCAGGGGTACTGGCCGTCGTCATCGTGGTGTGCGGGTTCGCCGCGCTGGGCATACTGTTCTACAACGTGGTGGTGCTGATTAACAACTGGCTGAATCCGTTGTGAGCGGGTCAGCCGAGAAACAGCG
>JAYUCX010000052.1:0-10597 GCA_043740145.1 Gammaproteobacteria bacterium | reverse complement strand
ATGGAATGACGACGCGAGATAAAAACACCGCGATCGGGGCCGGGGCCGGTGCGGTCGGCGGCGCCGTGCTTACAGGCGGCAGCGCCATCGGAACGGTCGGCGGTGCGGCGGTCGGCGGCGTCATAGACAGCCAGGTCGGCAAATAGCACAGCAGTAATAAACAGGCGCGCGAGCCGAGCCGCATCCTACGCTGCCGGCTCGCCAGCCGTCTCTCGTTTATAAAACCTTATGTGAAGGAGAAACCTTATGGGATTCGATCAAAAAGACTCTTCGGTATTTCGTGTGGCACAGGACAATTCCAATCAATGGAACGTGATGGAAGAGGGGTTCGATAAACCGCTCGCCTCGTTTGATGCATTGGAAGACGCTTGTGAATATGCACGCGATCTGGCCAAGACCAAAGAAGGCTCGAAAGCCTTTGACAACCATGGCATCCCGATACTAGACTAAGCTGTTTTTAAGGTTTCGACGGGCTTACAAATTGCTCGCCGCGAAGCCAACGGGCGCTTGGTTTTCCGCGATCAATTTCTCTGGGAAGGGAGGTTCACAATGAAACGCAACTATTTGATCCTCTTTGTAAACATGGGATTGGTCGCACTTCTTTACGGTGCCTCCCCGGCATTGGCCGCGACCGCGCCAGCCCTTGGAGCGACCAGCACATACGGTGTCGTTTCCGAAACCTATACCGGCAACGGGGCAGCAACCATTATCAGTGGAAATGTTTGTTATACCACGGGCCCCGGAACATTTGCACCTACAATTATCGGCGGAGGAGCACTTTTTGTTCCTTGTACAAACGGGGGGGATCAAGCCACCGCCTTGGCGAATCTGAATAGTCAAGCCTGTACATCTCTCGGCGCCGCGGTTGCTCTAAACACGATAAATCTGGGTTCTGGGCCTGGAGTCTTCCCTCCTGGTTGTTATTCCAGCACTGGCGCAATGAGTGTAACCACAGGCACTACAGTGACCCTCAGTGGCGCCGGCGTTTACATCTTCAGGCCAGGTGGGGCGCTTGATCCGGCAGCCAATTCCAATGTCGTCGTGGCAGGTGGCGCCTGCGAAGCCGATGTATTTTGGGCTCCTATCGGCGCCACGACACTTGGAGCAAACTCTAGCTTCGTGGGAACTATCTTTCGTGGAACTGCTGCTGGCCTCAGTATTACGATAGGAAATTCATCAAGCTTGATAGGAAGAGCGTTGGCGTTCGGCTCAACAGTCACGACAGATACAAATACGATTACTGTCCCTACTTGCCCCGCATTCGGTAGTGGTGGCGGTGGTGGCGGTGGTGGTGGTGGTGGCGCAGCCATCCCCACGCTCTCCGAGTGGGCAATGATCGTGCTTGCCCTCCTGGTGGTTATCGCGGGCTTCGCCGCGATGCGCAGAAGGCAATCAATATAATCGTCGCGACTTGTTACCCGGCGGCAATATGGGGGCGCAAAAGCGCCCCCCTTTATTGTTTATGCGCGCATCGGAGTGCACTCACTTGGGGGTGGAACTCCTCACTCCCGGCAAGTTCGTAGATTGAGCAGAAGCGCAGCGTTCCCCAACAGGGCATCGTTGGGCTTCACACGTTCAACTTAACCTACGAGCTACGGGCTGGGTAAACGATTCGGATCGTCGCCAAGTTACAGCAGGAGGATAAACAAAAATGCTCGAGACACTAGTAGTCATCTTGCTTGTCCTTTGGCTGGTTGGTTTGGTCTCCTCGTACACCCTGGGCGGATTCATTCACGCTCTCCTGGTCATCGCGATCGTAATGATACTGATTCGTGTCATTCAAGGTCGAAAGCCCCTGTGGCTACCCTGGAAGGGTTCTATTCGGCGTGGATTCAGAGGTATCACTTTCAGGAGAAGATGAGATGAATGCAGTCAAAATCGTGGCAATCGTGCTGATCATAGGCGGCATCTTGGGGCTGGCGTATGGCAGCTTCACTTACACCAAGGAGACTCACGACGTCAAAGTGGGCCCGCTTGAGATGTCGGTTCAGGAGAAGGAGACGGTCAACGTCCCGGTCTGGGCCGGCGTAGGGGCAATCGTAGCGGGCGCGCTGCTGCTGGTTGTGGGCAAGCAGTCCTAGGACCCGAGCTCTACGACGAAATTATGAGCCATGTACGGGATGCCTGGATGAATAAAGACAGGCTGCTTGCTCTCACCGACGGGCAAATCGAAGAGTATGTGGAATCCCAGGCGGCGATCTACCATATTCCGCCGGTCCCGCCGCCGGTAGCGGATAACGTTGAGGTTGTGAAAGCGCCAGAAGCGGCGAACTGACTTCGCTGTTACAGACCACGAGTACCCATTTCCTGACGCACGGGACCTATCCGAAATTCTGTATTTAAGGTGACTCCACAAATACGTAAGCAGCTTGAGTACCGACGCCGCAGAGTTTTCATCCTCCGTATTGGCTCTCGCCCATGGCATCACCGACAGGGCCGCCTTATGTGCGCCACCGCACCGACTGCGAACGGTTGTGCGACTATACTTTCTCTAAGGTTTTTAGTGATGGGAAATCGTAACATCCAAACGGTCAGACGCCGCCTAACAAGGGTATCCAGCCGGCGTCAAAAAAGCGTCGCTGCTGATACCAGCCGTTTACGTTCAAGGTGCAGTGCGTGTATTTAACTTAGACAGGAGGAGATATTATGGATAAGAGATTTATATTGGCAGGCGCTTTAATGATTTTCGCTGTTGGACTTGTCGCCTGCGACAAGTCCAATCTCACAGAATCGGCGGGTAAAAAAGCAGACCAAGCGGCTGAGAAAATAGAGAGCGCGACTGAGAAAGCCGGCGAAGCCATTGATGATGCTGCGATTACCACCAAAGTCAAAGCAGCCGTTCTTGCCGAGCCGGGTCTCAAGGTTCTACAGATCAGTGTCGACACCACGAAAGGTGTGGTGACACTAAGTGGATCGGTCGATTCGCAGCTAAACAGCGATAGAGCCAAAGAAATAGCGGGCGCCGTGGCTGGAGTAAAAGAGGTTGAAAACCGGCTGGTAGTAAAGGCGACAAACTGAGGTTGAATCGGACATAAGGATTGGCAAGCGCTTGGTGAAATGAGAAAAAAAGGGCTTGAGTCGTGTCAGGTTATTCAATAGCATTGACAAGCTGGCATTCCCCATTAGTCCTTAACTCATCAAGGCAAACCCTCCAGCTCTGTCGGGAGTAATTAACTTAACTAAAAGGAGAAATAAAATGTCATTAGGAATGATACTGTTGATAGTTTTGATTCTGATGTTGCTTGGTGCGATTCCCACCTGGCCGCACAGCAGGTCGTGGGGTTATGGCCCCAGTGGCGCTCTTGGATTGGTGCTGGTGATAGTTTTGATTCTGTTTCTGCTGGGCCGGATATAACCTGCTAATTCAATTTTTCTTTCCGGCGGCGGCTACCCGTCGAAAAGCAAAGCGCAGGGGTGAAGTTCGGATTTTAACATCGCGACAAACTGTGTCGCAGGAACCCTTGATGTTTTCAATATCGAAGGGTATTTAGCTTAATTATATATTTGGAGGTTTTCACCATGAATCAACTTAAAAATGTTTCTACTTTCTTCCTCGTCATTCTGCTGGCTTCTATGCTCGGATGCGCCTCGACGGCAAAACATGAAGGCACCGCAGAGTATATTGACGACTCTATCATTACTACCAACGTGAAGGCGGCAATTCTCAATGAACCTTCCCTGAAAGTGGCCGAGATCAACGTCGAAACCTTCAAAGGCGTGGTTCAGTTAAGCGGCTTCGTCCATGACAAGGCTGACATTAGCAAAGCGGTCGAGGTTGCGCGCCACGTCAAGGGTGTGAAATCCGTCAAGAATGACTTACTGAGCAAGTAACACTATATAGACTGGTCGCGACCCTGCTGGACATCCTGTCCAGCAGGGCGCGCGATTATTTGGCTATTGGTAACAGTAGTTTCTTGAAGGAGAAATGTCGTGGGTAAATATCTGATTGCATGGCTGCTCGGCGTTCCGGTGTTTGTGTTGGTGATTGTTTATTTCTTTATGAACTAAACAAACGCTCAATGAGCTTTGGCCGATATAACCGCATGGTGAGTCTGGTGAAGGCTTGACTCCAGCATCGGTGGGTTTACGCTTCGCTAATCCACGCTACCCTGCCTAGGACAAGGTGCCATGAACACCACTGCTATTTCATCTGCTGCACCCATGAATCCTGAACCCCGGGACGGCGCGGAGAATCACGCTGGAGAATCCCTGGCCAGCCAGGGGACGGCCACGCCGGACGCTACTCAGCAGCCCACTGTCCGCATGCCGGTTGACGTGCACAGCCTTTCGCTCGCGCTGCTCACGGTGCTTGCAGTCATCTTCGCGCTGGATTGGGCCCGTGCGTTTTTCATCCCGCTGATGTTTGGCGTGATGATCAGCTATGCGATTTCCCCCCTCGTCAACTTGATGCAAAAATGGAGAATTCCCCGCGCCATCGGGGCCGCAGTGTTGTTGATGGGTATCGTGGGTGGGGTAAGCTCACTGGCTTATTCACTCAGCGACGATGCCGCCGCAACGATAGAAAGCTTGCCCGAAGCGGCGCAGAAGTTCCGCCAGACGCTACGCAGGGAACGGGGGACGTCCGAAAGCGCGATCGAGAAAGTGCAAAAAGCCACCACCGAGCTGGAGAAGGCGGTGAGCGATACACCAACCCTGTCTCCTACCCCCCCGCGGGGGGTGACCCGGGTGCAAATCGAAAAACCCAAGTTTAATATCCAAGGCTACCTTTGGGCCGGAACGATGGGTGCGGTCGGATTTGCCGCTCAGCTCGTCATGGTGATGTTTCTCGCATATTTTCTGATGGTTTCAGGCGACAGTTTCCGGCGCAAGCTGGTCAGGATCAGCGGCCCCACCTTTAGCAAGAAAAAAATCACCCTCCAAGTGTTGGATGAAATCACCGGCCAGATTCAACGTTATCTGCTGGTACAGCTATTCACCAGTTTTCTTGTGGGGGTGGCGACCTGGCTCGCGTTTCTCTGGATCGGCTTGGAACATGCCGCGATTTGGGGGATCGCCGCCGCGATATTAAACACTATCCCCTATCTCGGTGCGGTAATCGTTACCATTGGCACGGCGCTGGTCGCTTTTCTCCAATTCGGAACAATAGGCATGGCGCTCTTGGTCTCCGGGATCGCACTGGTCATCACCAGTCTCGAAGGTTTTTGGCTGACGCCGTGGCTTACTAGCCGGGCAAGCCAGATGAACGCAGTGGTGATTTTCGCAGGCGTGCTGTTTTGGGGTTGGTTGTGGGGCGTGTGGGGTTTATTGCTAGGTATACCCATCCTCATGGCCATCAAGGCCGTATGCGACCATGTGGAAGATTTAAAACCTGTCGGCGAACTGCTGGGAAAGTAACCAGAGTGTCTGCGCAACCCGGATGGAGTGCGAACAAGCTTTCAGGATGGATTGAGAAAAAACAAACTTTCTTGATATGGATCAATCATTTTTCCGAACCATTTCTGTGAAAATGCAAGCGAGTCGTAGCGGCTGCATGCTACAGTGAATTCTCTCGAAATAGCGACCTGTGTGGCCGCCCAAGAGATTGCTTCGGGAGTGGACTGGCTCGAGCGCTGTCCGGGAATTAGATTGAGAGTTGATGAGGGTGTTACGTGAATGGCGGCACAACCGCCATTTTTATTAAACCTGCAAAGAAGACATAAGGAGTAGGATATGGCTACTGAAATACAAACTGTAAGGGATAGACTGATCGGGGATTTCAGGACGGTTATGCATGACGCCGAAGAACTGCTAAAGGCAACCGCCGGCCAGACCGGAGACAAAATCGGTGCGGCGCGCGCGCGAGCCGAGGAAAGCCTGCGAGAGGCGCGGCGCAAGCTCGACGAAGTGGGGAGCGACTTGGTTGACCGAACCAAGGAGGCGGCTAAGGCGACCGATGAACTCGTCCATGAAAACCCCTGGCAGGCGGTTGCCATTGCCACCGCAGTGGGCTTTCTGCTCGGCATGCTGACCGGCCGGCGTTAACCTCGTGGCGTACGACGACACAGGTCCGGAACCGGCACCCGGTCGCGCGACCGGGCTGCTGGCCGCGTTGCAGCGGTTGCTGGCAACCTTTACAGAGATCCTGCATACCCGGATAGAGATCCTTTCCACTGAACTGGAAGAGGAAGGGGAAAGGGTCCGGCAACTGTTCATGTACGGACTGGTGTCGTTATTTTTTCTCGGACTGGGCCTGCTGCTCGCTACCGTGTTCATCGTGGTGGCCTTCTGGGAAACTCACCGGTTGTATGTGCTGGCCGGCTTCACCGTCTTTTACTTGGGTATCGGTGTCAGCACCGCACTGGTGGCGCGTCACAAGATCAAGACCCGGCCACGGCTGTTTTCCGCCACCCTGTCGGAACTCGGCAAGGATCGTGAACGGTTGACATCCCGGTCATGAATGCGCGTATGGAATTTCTGCGACGGCGGCGCGAGTTCCTGGTGTCGCAGGCGGCGGCCCAGCGCAGTGAGGTGTCCTATGTCGCGTCCCACCTGCAAAAACGTTTGCGGCTGCTGGACATAGGGTTTGCCATCGTGCAGGCGGTGCGCATCCATCCGGTGCTGGCGGTGTCGAGCGCCATACTGCTGTTGCGCACACCCCGGAACAAGCTGTTGTTCTGGACCAGCCGGCTGTTCACTGCCTGGGAGTTGTTCGAAGCGGTCCGTAAGCAGTGGCCCCAGCGCCAGGCCTGGCGCAAAATACAACCCCCGTCCAAAAAGATTATCTCGACATTTCCTGCGTCGTAGCCTGGTAGGGTCGAGCACTGGCGCGGCTGTTTAACCGCCAAGACGCCAAGGTCGTAAAGAAAATCAAAACGTTGAGAATCAAACTACGCTAACCCACACGGGGACCACTCAAACCTGCGCACTCCGTTGTCTATCTTGGCGTTCTTGGCGCCTTGGCGGTTGCAACTGCTTTTTCTAGGTTCAAATCAAACAAGGGGGCCTCTGAATTGAAGGCAAGCAGCACGACTATCTTCAGGCATTTGCTCCAGTTGAAAACGCGCGTTCACGGAAGCGGCGTGCCACGAAAGTACCGGAACGAGGAGCCACCGCTACGATCGGAATTGTTCAGCGCCGATCAGATGGAGCAGCATGGCAAGAATCTCGCAGCCTCGCATAAGCTGACGCCGAAACGCCCACAGGACCAGCTTCTGACGCGGCTGGCGGCGAACGAAGAGGTCTTGATCGGCGTCTGCGGCCGACTCACGGCGGCGGTAAAGGCCCACCAACAGATTACGCCGGCCAGTGAATGGCTGCTCGATAACTTCTATCTGATCGAAGAACAGATCCGCACCGCCAAGCGCCACTTGCCCAAGGGGTACAGCCGGGAATTGCCGCGTTTGTTGAACGGCCCCTCGGCCGGACTGCCGCGCGTCTATGACATCGCGCAGGAGACCATCTCGCACGGCGATGGGCGGGTGGACCCGGAAAGTCTCAGCCGTTTCGTGGCAGCCTATCAGACGGTCACCCCCCTTAAGTTGGGCGAGTTATGGGCTATCCCCATTATGCTGCGGCTGGCGCTGATTGAGAATCTCCGGCGCGTAGCAGTCCGTATCGCCGCCGGCAGGATAGACCGCGACCTGGCCGCCTCTTGGGCGGACCAGATGATTGCGATCGCCGAGAAGGATCCGAAGAGCCTGGTTTTAGTGATCGCGGACATGGCACGCTCGCACCCGCCGATGACGACCCCATTCGTGTCGGAATTTACGCGCCGGCTGCAAGGACAAAGCCTCGCATTGGCATTGCCGCTGACCTGGATTGAGCAATTGCTCTCCGAGTCGGGTCTGACGATTGAGCAGTTAGTGCAATCGGGAAACCAACAACAGGCCGCCGACCAAGTTTCCATTAGCAACAGCATCGGTAGTCTGCGATTTCTGGGGGCGATGGATTGGCGCGAGTTCGTCGAAACGATGAGTGTTGTCGAGCAAACGCTACGTGACGATCCGGGCGGCGCGTACGGCGAGATGGATTTTGCTACCCGCGATCGCTATCGCCATGTGATCGAGAAGATCGCGAAGACGAGCCTCCTTTCCGAAGCCGAGGTGGCGCAGAGCGCGATCCAGCTCGCGCACGCGGGTGCGGCTCCGACGACGCACACGGATGTGCTAGTGTCGCGGGTCGCTCCCGGCGTCCTGCCTCCCGCGACATTAGTACATCCCTGTACGTCAGAGGCAGGATGCCGGGAGCGACCGGCGAATCAGGACGGCGGCGCGCGCACAGCGCATGTCGGCTTCTACCTGATCGACAAGGGCTTGCGCGAACTCGAAAGAACGGCGCAGGTGCGCCTTTCTACTGCCGAGACGCTCGCGAGAATGGGGTCCCAACGCCCATTGGGCCTGTATCTCGGCGCGATCGCGCTGATGACGCTGCTCTTCAGCGCGGGCCTGTTGGCGATGGCGCAGGCCAGCGGCGTGCCGGATTGGACGCTCGTGTTGATGGGCCTCCTCGCACTGCTGTCCACCAGTCAGTTGGCGCTAGCCCTGGTGAATTGGCTAGCGACCTTGTTAGTGCACCCGCATACGCTGCCGCGCATGGATTTCTCCGCCGGCATTCCAGCGCAATCGCGGACGCTGGTCGTCGTGCCGACGATGCTCACCGACCTGCAGAACGTCGACGATCTGATCGAGGCGCTGGAAGTGCGCTTCCTGGCCAATCGGGACGCCAATCTGTATTTCGGCCTGTTGACCGATTTTCGAGACGCGCACGAAGAAACGCTAGCCGAGGACGAAGCACTGTTGCGACTGGCTGAGGCGCGAATCGAGGAGTTGAATGAAAAGTACCGGGGGGTAAACGGCGACACGTTCTTTCTTTTTCATCGCCCGCGCCGCTGGAATCCGCAAGAGCGAATTTGGATGGGCTACGAGCGTAAGCGCGGCAAGCTTTCGGACTTGAATGCATTTCTGCGCGGCGAGACGCGCAGCAATGCCGGCGAACGCTTCTCACGCATTGCCGGTGATACAACTTGCCTCGCGAACGTGAAGTACGTCATCACCTTAGACACGGATACGCAGCTCCCGCGTGACGCCGCCCGGCAATTTGTAGGAACCATGGCTCACCCGCTGAATCGTGCGCGGTACGACGAAGGCAAGCAGCGTGTCTGTGAGGGGTACGGCATCCTTCAGCCACGCGTGAGCGTGAGCCTGCCGGGCACGAACCGGTCGCGGTATGCGCGATTGTACGGGGGTGAGCCAGGCATCGACCCATATACGCGCGCCGTCTCCGACGTCTACCAGGACCTGTTCGGTGAAGGCTCGTTCATTGGCAAGGGGATCTACGACATCGATGCGTTCGAGCGGTCGCTCGATAAACGCTTTCCCGAGAACCGGATCCTCAGCCACGATCTGCTGGAAGGATGTTATGCGCGAGCGGGGCTGTTGAGCGATGTACAGTTGTACGAGGAATACCCCTCTCGCTACAGCGCGGATGTGAGCCGCCGGGACCGCTGGATTCGCGGGGATTGGCAGCTTGTGGGGTGGCTGCTGCCGCGCATTCCCGGACCTGGGCGCAGCCGTCAGAAGAACATGCTCTCGTGGTTGTCACAATGGAAAATCTTCGACAACCTGCGGCGCAGTCTCGCGCCTATGGCATTGACGCTGCTGTTGCTGCTGGGCTGGACGGTTTTGTCGCCGCTCTGGTTTTGGACCTTGGCGGTGATCGGCATTATCCTGATTCCGCCCTTGATTGCCTCTATTCTGGAAATATTTCACAAGCCGAGCGAGGTACTGTTAAGTCAACATCTAGCCGCCGCACTAGACACTGCCACCCAACGCCTCGCGCAGGCGGCCTTTACCCTGGCGTGTCTCCCCTATGAGGCGATCTTCAGTCTGGATGCGATTGTACGCACGGCCTGGCGGATGCTGGTCACGCACAAGCGACTTCTCGAATGGAATCCATCGAGCGAATCGGATCGTAACAGCCGCACGGGCTTCATCGCCTCTTTCCGGGCGATGTGGCCCGCCCCGGTTATCGCCATTGCCGCGGCGATGGTTCTGGTGCTGTCGAGACCGGCCGCGCTGGCCGTGGCGGGACCCATACTGATCTTATGGTTGGTCTCGCCCGCCATCGCATGGTGGATCAGCCGGCCGCTCGCCCGCCGTGAAGCGAGACTGACGGCTGACCAGACCTTCTTCCTCCGGAAGCTTTCGCGCAAGACATGGGCGTTCTTCGAGACCTTCGTCGGCCCGGAAGATCATTGGCTGCCACCGGATAACTATCAGGAGTATCGCGGTACCACGGTCGCGCATCGCACGTCGCCGACCAACATGGGGCTTGCGCTGCTCGCGAATCTGTCCGCCTACGACTTTGGTTACATTTCGGCCGGAACACTCATCGATCGCACGGCGAGCGCGCTGCACACGATGGAGGCCTTGAAACGGCACCGGGGGCACTTTTACAACTGGTACGACACGCTATCGCTGAAACCGCTGCATCCTATCTATGTTTCGACGGTGGACAGCGGGAACCTCGCGGGCCATCTGCTGACATTGCGCCCGGGGCTGCTCGCGCTTCCCGATGACCCGATCCTGGGGGCGCGATTGTTTGACGGGCTCCTCGATACGCTGGGGATTCTGGTGGAGGCAGCGGGAGGCGCCACGCC
>JAYUCX010000051.1:0-4548 GCA_043740145.1 Gammaproteobacteria bacterium | reverse complement strand
GCCGTTGATGCTGGCGCCCTCCAGCTTGCTGTGCGAGAAGTCTATGCCGCGCAGGTCGGCCTGACGAAAATAGCTGTTGCTGAAATCGAGCCCCGCGGCATCGAGCCCCCGCAAGTCCAGGCCGCGAAAGTCAGTGCCGGTGAGATCGCACTTCTCGCCCTGCGCCTTGCGAAAATTGAAGTCGGCGATTTTTCCGTCACGCAGTAATTGAGATAAGGCATCGTGTTTGACGTCGGGTTTTTTCAACACGGTCACTCTCCTTTTGGTAAGGGCACCTTTAAAAATAGTGGATTTTGTCTTTAGGCAAGGCGAAATTCTGCGAGGAAGCGGTCGCTCCTGCGCATCCCTGCGCCCGCGACATTGGTGCATCCATGCACGGCACAGTGTATACGCAGTCTACCGCTTCGCTGCCCCGCATTCCGACGTACAGGGACGTACTAGTGTCGCGGGAGGCAGGACGCCGGGAGCGACCGAGCAGAATTTCAACGCCGCATAAAGACAAAAGACGCATTTTTAGAGGCGCCCTATTGCCTGTTTCTGGGCAGATACTGCAACGGGTCCACCGGCTTGCCATCCTTACGGATCTCGAAGTACAGTTGCACCTGCTCCGAAGCGCTCTTGCCCATCTCGGCGATGGGCTGTCCCAAGACGATCTTTTCGCCCTCTTTTACGAGCCTCTTTTTATTGTTAGCATAAGCACTTAGGAAGGATTTATCATGTTTTACTATAACTAGCTCGCCGAGCCCCTTGAGGCCGTTTCCGCTGTAGACCACCCGCCCCGCCGCGGCGGCGCGTACCGGCTGACCTTCCCGCCCGGCGATGCTGATGCCTTTTTCAGAGCCGGGACGTTCGGGCAGCACCTGGCCGGTCGCGGGCCACTTCCATAACACCCTGCCGCTTGGCGCCGTGTCGTTATCATCGGCCGGGATCGGCGCGATAAGGGGCGCAGGAGTTGCTACAGGCGGGGGGGTAGGACGCGCGGGGCGTGCAGGGGCCGGAGCGGCCTTCACCGGCTTGGGAATTTCCGCGGTGTTGGGCGGTGTTACCCGGAGCCGTTGGCCGGCGTAGATGCGGTAAGGCGGCGCAAGCCGGTTCCACGCGGCCACCCGTTGGTAATCCTGGCCGTATAGCCAGGCAATCGAATACAGGGTCTCGCCCGATACGACAATATGATAAAAATCCCGGCGTGCGGGCTCGGCATGCGTCTGTTCATCCTCGCCCTGATCCACCGGGGCAAGCACCATAGGGCCGCCGCAACCGGCCAGCCCCAGCATGACCAGCAATGGCCAAACTGCGCGAACACTCATCGTGTACTCAAAATGAAATAAGCCGCCCCCGCCAACGCGACCACCGACCAGCCTATCGCGTCTACATATTTACGCAGCAATCCTTCCATGCGTGGCCCGCCCCACACCATAAATCCTGCCACCATAAAAAACCGCGCGCCGCGTCCGATTAAAGAGCCGAGCACAAACGGCAACAGCGCCATCGAGATCACTCCAGAGGCGATAGTGAACATCTTGTAAGGAATAGGGGTTAACGCGGCGATGAAGATCGCCCAGAAGCCCCACTCCGCAAACCATTCCCGTGCTTGAAGATAGGCCGGCCAATAACCCGCGCGTTGGATAAGCGGTGCGACCAGCTCGAAGGCGAAATGGCCGATCAGATAGCCAAACAAACCACCCAGCACCGAGGTGATCATGGTGAGCGTAGCGAGCCACCAGGCCCGCTCCGGACGCGCCAGAGCCATGGGGGCGAGCATGACGTCCGGCGGGATGGGGAAAAAAGACGACTCGGCGAAGCTCAGTGCACCCAAAAACCAAGGCGCGTGGCGATGCCTAGCCCATTGCATCGTTCGATTATAAAGGGCTGAGAACAGCCGCATTACTTGCCGCCCACCAGAGGGACAAAACTAACTCGTTCGAGCACTTCTTTCTTTAAGCCGTCGGAGGTGCGCGTGATGAGGGTCAACTCTTGAGTACCGCGGCGGCCGAGGGGGATCACCATACGGCCACCCTCGGCCAATTGCTCCACCAAGGCGGGGGGGATCGCCGCCGGCGCGGCGGTGACCAGGATAGCGTCGTAGGGCGCCTGTTCCGGCCAGCCTTGACTGCCGTTGCCGTACTTGGCGTTGATATTACGCAACTTAAGTTCCCTGAAGCGCTGTTGCGCAGTGAGCAACAGGGGTTGGATACGCTCGATGCTGTAGACCTCCTTGGCAAGCTGGGCGAGGATGGCGGTTTGATAACCCGATCCAGTGCCGATCTCCAGCACCTTGCCGAACGGGCCCGACGTCAGCAGCGCCTCCGTCATGCGCGCGACGACATAGGGCTGGGAAATGGTCTGGCCGTGACCGATAGGCAGCGCAGTGTCTTCGTAGGCGCGGCTTGCCAGGGCCTCGTCCATAAAAATATGGCGCGGGACGTTGCGCAGCGCCTCCAGCAAGTCCGGGTGGCGTATGCCCTGATCCAACAGACGCTGTATCAGACGCTCGCGCGTGCGCGGCGAGGTCATACCGATGCCTTGATGGCGGACACTCATCGCTCTAGTCCCTGTGCGGGCTTCGTCGGCAATCCAGCTTGTGCGGGAGGCAAGGAGAATCCATGCAGCCAGTTGGCGATCTTGTCGAGGGCGGTATAACGGGTGAGATCCACCAGGATGGGGGTGATCGAAACGAAGTGACGCTTGATGGCGTGAAAATCGGTGCCCGGCCCGGCGTCTTGTTCCGTGCCAGGCGGTCCGACCCAGTAGATCGTCCTCCCGCGGGGATCGGTCATGCGCAGCACCGGCTCGGCTTTGTGACGATGTCCCAGGCGGGTCGCCTCAAATCCGGCCAGTTGCTCCCACGGCAGATCGGGCACATTGATGTTCAGGATCGTATCAGCGGGCAACGGATCCACCTGCAAGCGGCCGATCAACACCTCCACCACACGTGCCGCCGTCTCATAGTGCTGCTGCCCGACCAGCGACACGGCGAGCGCGGGCAGACCCAAAAAGCGGCCCTCCATCGCCGCCGCCACGGTGCCGGAATATAACACGTCGTCGCCGAGATTCGCGCCGCTGTTGATTCCGGCGATGACCATATCGGGCTCCTCGTCCAACAAGCCGGTGATGGCGAGGTGCACACAATCCGTGGGCGTGCCATCCACCCGGATGAAGCCATCGTCCATCTGCATGGCGCGTATCGGGCTGTCCAGGGTGAGCGAATTGCTGGCGCCGCTGCGATCGCGGTCCGGCGCCACCACGGTGACCACGGCGATCTTGGCCAAGGCCCCAGCCAGACAACGGATTCCCACTGACTGATAGCCGTCATCATTGCTAATAAGGATTTTCATTATTCAGATCCAAGGCTTATGGACGATATATGAAGACTTGGCCCGCCTTTTGCCTTGACTGGGTTACAGGATAAAGATGTCCCCACAGATACGCCCATTTAATTACGGTTGCCTACCACTGAGTTTACGCAACAGCCACAAGCCCAATCTTCTATAATACTGGACATTTCAAGTTAGACAAAACCTTACTCTCATCACGCCACTCTTTTCTTATGCCCCTTTTAATTAGACAACTTGCTTTTGTTGCGCTCTTATTGACCGCCAGCCAACCGGCCTGGGCCGAATTTATTTTATTTCCCGAGTTGAACGGCATTCCGTTGCGCCTGATTGGCGAGCTGTACTTCGTCAGCAACGACTTGGCTACAAAGACCGGCATAACTCGCGCCTCATTTGTCAATTATAACCTGCAGGCCGAATATACCCTGCATCCTAATTGGATTTTGTACGCCCGCGCCGAAGATACCTGAATGCCGCCGACGATCCGTATCTCGACCTGTTTCCGGGGTTTGTCAAAAGGCGCGCCTTGGCGGGGTTGCGCTTCGGGCTGACCCATAATCAGGCCCTCAAGCTGGAGTGGGCGGACGTGAAACGCCGCAACGACCAGTTTAATGAAATCATCTTGCAGTGGAGCGCGGTATTTCCATGATTGTTCGCCGCATCTTTTGCACTTTTTGTTTTGTATTTGTATATGGTTTACTCACCGCGGCCGGCCAAGGAGCCGTTGCGGCCGAACGCAGCCTGGTGCTGGTGCGCAGTGAGCAGGCGAGCGTTCCCGCACCGACCGAACAAGAAGTGCGCAAGCTGTTTCTCGGAGAGGTGCTGGTCAAGGACAACCAACGGGTGCAAGCCCTGCGCAATCTCACCGATCCGTTTCTGTATGAGGTGTTTTTGCAGAAGATCGTATTCATGTCGGCCCACAATTATGAGCGCCAATTACTTTCCAGGGTATTCCGGCTGGGAGATCAGCGTCCGCTTGTCTATGAAGACCTCAACGAGTTGATCGCCGCGCTCAAGAGCAATCCGGCGGCGGTCACTTTTATGTGGGAGGACGAGGCCAAAACCATCCCAGGCATTAAGGTGAGCACGCAGCTATGGCAAGGCCCATCGGTTATGACGAGGAGCTGACTCAGGAACAAATCCAGATTACCTACCGGCGCGGCCTGTACCTGGCGCTGACATACAGCCTGCTGTCGCTCGTGCTGGTCATCTTCTC
>JAYUCX010000050.1:0-4553 GCA_043740145.1 Gammaproteobacteria bacterium | reverse complement strand
CCGCAGGAATTCATCATAGACAACCAGGAAGGCATCCGCGAGCCGATCGGCATGTCGGGCGTGCGCCTGGAGGCCAAGGTGCACATCGTCACCGGCGCTGTGAGCGCGGCGCAGAACATCATCAAGTGCGTGCGCCGCTGCGGCCTGGAGGTGGACGAGGTCATCCTGGAACAGCTCGCCTCCAGCAATGCCGTGCTCACCGACGACGAAAAAGAGCTGGGCGTGTGCCTGGTGGATATCGGCGGCGGCACCACCGATATTGCCGTATTCTGCGAGGGCGCCATCCGCCACACCGCCGTCATCCCCATCGCCGGCGACCAGGTCACCAATGACATCGCCGTCGCCTTGCGCACGCCCACCCAGTTCGCCGAAGAAATCAAGATCAAATACGCCTGCGCGCTGACGCAACTCGCGCTCGCCGACGAGACCATCGAAGTGCCGGGCGTCGGGGATCGCCCCTCGCGCAGGCTCGCGCGCCAGACCTTGGCTGAGGTCGTCGAGCCGCGGCTGGAGGAGTTGTTCACGCTAATCCAAGCCGAATTGCGGCGCAGCGGCTTCGAAGACCTTATGGCCGCGGGCGTCGTGCTCACCGGCGGCAGTTCCAA
Source organism: Gammaproteobacteria bacterium (assembly GCA_043740145.1). GTDB lineage: Bacteria > Pseudomonadota > Gammaproteobacteria > SURF-13 > SURF-13 > JACPZD01. The sequence continues at coordinate 3,948 of JAYUCX010000050.1, read as the reverse complement.
GATCGAGGGTGCGGTGGAGCTGGCCGAAGAAATCTTTCACATGCCGGTGCGTCTCGGCGTTCCCCAATATGTCGTCGGCCTGGTGGATGTGGTACGCAACCCCATCCACGCGACCGGCGTCGGCTTGCTGTTATTCGGTCAGCAGCAGAAACACACCCGCAAGGGCGAGACCAAGAGCGGGCTGGGAATGAAAGGAATGTGGGCGCAGATGCGGAGTTGGTTTCAGGGGAATTTTTAAATCGTAGGGTGGGTTAGGCGCGCAAGCCCCGTAACCCACCAATAGGGCTTACCTTTTACAGCTTAAGGAGGACACACCATGTTTGAACTAGTAGACACCTACACACCCAATGCCGTCATCAAGGTTATCGGCGTCGGCGGCGGCGGCGGCAACGCCGTGCAGCACATGGTTACGGCGAACATCGAGGGCGTGGATTTTATCTGCGCCAACACCGACGTGCAGGCGTTGCGCAACTCCTCGGCGCGCACAACGTTGCAGTTGGGCGCAACTATCACTAAAGGCCTGGGCGCCGGGGCCAACCCCGAGGTCGGCCGCCAGGCGGCGATGGAGGACCGTGAACGTATCATCGAGGTGATCGAGGGCGCCGACATGATCTTCATCACCGCCGGCATGGGTGGCGGCACCGGCACCGGCGGCGCGCCGGTGGTCGCGCAGATCGCCCGCGAGTTGGGCATCCTGGTGGTCGCGGTGGTCACCAAACCGTTCCCCTTCGAGGGTAGCCGTCGCCTGCAGACGGCTGAGAACGGCATCAAGGAACTGAGCCAATACGTGGATTCGCTCATCACCATCCCCAACGAAAAGCTACTCTCCGTGCTCGGCAAAAATATCAGCATGATCGAAGCCTTCAAGGCCGCCAACAACGTCCTGCTCGGCGCGGTGCAGGGCATCGCGGAACTCATCACGCGGCCTGGCCTCATCAACGTGGACTTCGCCGACGTGCGCACCGTGATGTCCGAGATGGGCATGGCTATGATGGGCTCCGGCGCGGCGCGCGGTGAAGACCGGGCACGCAAGGCTGCCGAGGCCGCCATCGCGAGCCCGCTGTTGGAGAACATCAGCCTCGCCGGGGCGCGCGGCATCCTCGTCAACATCACCGCCGGTATGGACATGTCCATCGGCGAATTCGACGAGGTGGGCAGCACTGTCAAGGACCTCGCTTCGGAAAACGCCACCATCGTGATCGGCACCGTGCTCGACCCCGAAATGACCGATGAGCTACGCGTCACCGTGGTCGCCACCGGCCTCGGCGCCGGCGGGAAATTCGACGAGCGGCCGGTCAAGCTGGTGCAGCGCAACACCAGCGGCATGGTGGACTACGGCCAGTTAGACCGTCCCACCGTCATCCGCAACCAGGCCGCGAGCGAGCGCCATGCAGTGGGTCAGGATGCCAATCTCGACTATCTCGACGTACCGGCCTTCTTGCGACGTCAGGCGGATTGAGGTCCATCCTGAGTAAAAAAACGCGGATTTACTCGCCACGCATCACAAAGGCCTTTTCCGTGGTGAAATTGCCAATGCCGCGATGAGTGGTTGGAACCCAGCCGTGATGTTCCAGGTAGGTGCCCATTTCCTTGTTCATGTCGGGATTACCGCAAATCATCACCCGGTCATGTTCAGGGTCGGCCTTCGGCAGGCTGAGTTGGGTGAACAGTTCTCCGGTGCGGAACAGATCGGCGCCGCGCTGCGGCGTCGCAAACGGCTCGCGCGTCACGGTTGGGACATAGAACAGGCGTTCATTGGTCAGCGCTTCAATCTCGGCTTTGTAGGCCAACTCGGGCACGGTGCGCACGGTGTGAACCAGAATGACCCGCTCAAAGGCTTCGTAAACCGCCGGGTCGCGGATCAGGCACATGAACGGGGCCAGCCCGGTGCCGCTCGCCATCAGATAGAGGTTGCGTCCGGGCCGTATGTACTTCAGCGTGAGAGAGCCGGTGGCCTTGCTGTTGACCCAGACCGTATCACCCTCGCGCACCTGCGCCAGGCGGCTGGTCAGCGGCCCCTCCGGCACGTGAATGCTCAAGAATTCCAGGTAATCGGCGTCGTTGGTTGACACAATCGAATAGGCGCGTGAAATGAGCTTGCCCTCGGGCCGCAGGCCGATCGTAACGAACTCCCCATTTTCAAACTGGAAGTCGCTCGGCCGGGTCGTGGTCAGGCTGAAGGTTTTATCCGACCATTTGCGGACGGAGGTGACGCGTTGTTCGGAGTACGGCACTGCTGGATTCCTCGTATAGGTTTGGTTCACTGTACTGAACTTAGCATTTTAAACGATTTAATAGGTTCATTTCACCTGATTATCAAGGTCAATTCCCTCTCCTTTCAAACTATTGCAGTGCAACACCAGCGGCATGGTGGACTTTAATGCACTTTCTTAAATCTAAGCGAAGGATGTTCGGGGTTTTCAAACCATAGCGCATAAGGGGTTTTGGCTTTGATCTGAACGGGCTGTGGCGCAACAGACAAAAGCGCGCGAAATTTAGCGGTAGTTTTTGACTCCACTTCTAGCTAGAGTGGCTTGGTTTTACCTGCAACATGCGCAGCGATAGCTTCGTCTGCAAGAGTGGAAAGTAAATCTTGGGATTTTGTAAAAGAGTCTGACGAAATTTTTTCGGAAGCGATTTCGTCAAGAATAATAGAGGCTAAAATATCTTGCTCAGGCGTTGGGAGCGCATTGGCTTTGCTGATTGCTTTTTCAAGTAGTTGCGTCATGGCAATTTCCTTCAAGTAACCAGGCTATATTTTACATCCATCCGCAACAAATGCTTAACTAGAATTAGGAGTCAGCCTCATTTTGTGCTGCCAAATTCTGACGAATATTTCTTGCGGAGCGAGTCATGTACGAACCTTGCGTCAAAGGCCATGCCTTGAATGTCTGGCTTGCTCTTGAACATGACCACAGTGTTCGTGGCGGACGGCTTGGATATGAATATGGTTTGGCCGCCATAGGTGTTAGTGGTGGCGCTACCGTAAGCGCTACCCCCCGAACTGTAGGCACTGCCAGTTGTGTACGAAGTGGTTGGGGTTGTGTAGGTACTTGTTTCGGAGCTGGAGCCTGACGCGGCAAGTGCGAAATGGGTATATCCGTGTTCAAGGGTAAGTTCTGCGCTGCGAAGCAAGGCGAAGTCCTCCGCTCGCTCTCCACGAGAGTAGCCGTTGCCCCTAAATGAAACGCGAAAAACGTTCTCAGCAAGCTGAGTTTCAGAGAACCCGCCGCTTAGGCCTGATTTTTAATAGGGAGTGGCGCAAGCGAAGACAAGAAGAGACAGAAGCAAAGTGATCCCGTGTTTCATGACTTTTCCCCTGGAAGAAGATGGCTGATTCGCAAGCCTGGCACCCCGTTTGTGGCCGACCATACAACGGCGTTTTTTGCCCCACAGTCACAGAGAATATATTTGTCATTGCCTTGATTGAGAAATTGCGGATTGTCCTTCCCCGCGCTGAACAGGCCGGGTTCAATTTCTTTAACGGGGGCAAGCTGGGCGTTGCATCGTAGACAGTTCATTGCTGACTCCTAACTAGAAGTAGACCCCCTAAATGGGGCATTGCTTTGTGACGTTAACGAGCGATTCTTTTAAATTAAACTTAAAAACCAGTATCTTATGTTCATTCCACAAATGCAACTTCAGGAACGGTATACCGCCGTATACCCCCGGTCAAACTCAAGCCGTTAGAGCACATGCAGAAGGCGAGTCTTCAAAGTCGGGCCTAATGAGGCTTATGTGGGGTGTGTAGGTCCAGTTGAAGCTATCTACAGCCATATCAACCACTTGGCTAGGCAAAGGATTTATTTCTGTGTTATCATAACCGCTCGGTTATTGCCCAGCGGCGCTGTGGGCGACTATCATAAGGCGGCCAATGATAAAACAACGCACACTCAAAAACGTTATCCGGGCGGCAGGCGTCGGCATCCACACCGGTGAAAAGGTCTA
>JAYUCX010000049.1:0-4554 GCA_043740145.1 Gammaproteobacteria bacterium | reverse complement strand
CGATAACTGTACCAATACTCCTGCACCCTGCCGAGGTCGCGAAGATAAGGCACCAATAATCCGACGATGGTCATGGCGGCCACCACGGTGCCAGGACTAGCCTGCCCGGCACGAACTTCAAACACACCGAGCAGCAACACCGTGGCTGTCGCCAACGCAGCGGTGGCCTCAGTGACGGCGCGCATCTTTCCCGCCACCTTGGCGCGTTCCACCATCGCCTCTTGCAGCAGCCGGCTCTGACGTTTCACACGCTGCCGCTCGCGGTGGGATTGACCGAATATCTGCACCACCGCTATCGCAGCGATCTTCTCGTTGATGTTGGCGGCGAGATGCGAAAGCCTGCGGCGCGCAGCGCTGACGGTGAGCTGCAGGCGCGGTCCGAGTCCCGATGAAATGAAAACGCCGCAGATGAAAACGATACCCGCGCCCAGCGCCAGCATCCCACTGACGGCAGCAAGCGCACTTAAGGCGCCGAGCGCAACGATCGCCGCCACGGTAAGGCGCGCAAGACCCAGACTCACCCACTGACGCACTGCGGTGAGATCTCCCACAAAGCGCAGCATGACTCCGCCCTGACTGCGCCGCTGCATAGCCTGAGGAGAAAATGCGTTTAGCCGGTCATAAAGCCGCATGCGCACTCCTTTGGCGTAGTGCTGCCCCAGGCGTTCGGCATCGGTACGCTCCCACATGCGTAACACCGCGGCCAGTGCAGCCATCAGCGCCAATCCCAGCGCAATCATCCACAACTTTATTGCTGGGCTAGATCCAACCCGCATCAGGAACTGGTCGAAGGTAAGCTTTACCAACCAGGCCGTACCCAGGGCAGCGAGCGCCTGAGTCATGCCATTTAAGATCAGGCGCAGTAGGAGCTTACGGCGGCGCGGGCTGGATAGGACGGAGGGGACAGACATCAAGACTCATGCGCCATGGGCATCTTTCCTCAAGAGGTTAGCATAACCGCTAGCCGGGCTGCTGCGCCAGGGCATATCCCGAGTGAGTCTCCATACATATCTTCAGCGTAACCAAGACGGCGGGGTCAGCTAACGTATCAGAGGCTACCACGGGCAAATCTGTCGCGGTAGCCGCTTCGCGCATGGCGAGCGGAGAGCGTGTCAACATACCGGTTACGGTATAGACCGGCAGTTGCCGCTGGCGCAACCATTCTGCACCAGCCGCGGCGCCCATTGAATCACCCGCCGCGAAGATCAACCCGTCCACCGACTTGGCGACCAGCGGCGACGACAATAATGCCGAGGTCTCATCTTGATAAAGACCATCGGCCACTTCAAGCACAATTACCTCCGCACCGGCTTTTGTCAAATGGCCTTGCAATGTAGTGAGTATGCTTTGGGTCTGTTCCAGCGTTGCGCGATAAGTGGAGGGAAAACCGGCATCGGTAAAATCGAATACCGGATCGGCCCCCGCATCGCGCATAAACCAAACATCGCCTCCTGCGCCGGTGCCGGTGATCTTGGCTGCGCCCACTTTCAAGCCGCTGCGCACTAGGCCCTTGATCAGATAAGCCGCCGCCGTTGTCTTGCCGGAATTCATGGTGGTGCCCACTACGGCTATAGTCAACGGACGGCGCTCTACCGTTCTCATTCTTTCAAGCGCCCAATCGCCAAGATTCATCGGCCGGCCCTTGATGTCGCATAGCAAGCCCAACGGAGTAAGGGCAGTCGCCTCATCCATCGTGCTGTGCAAGGAGAGCACCCGCGCCGCAATCCCGCCCGCTGCCACCATCTGGCAAGGGCCGAGGTCATGAGGCACCTCCGCCTCAAATTGATCGGGGGCGTAACGGTTACCGTAGCACAGCACAACCTCGTCGCCTATGAACAACCGCGAGCGCCGGCCATCTATCAGTTCTATATGTTTATGCTGCCCCAACGTATCTACGCGCGCCAATATTACGTCGCCGCTGCGCGGCGCCATATCCCCGCGCAATAGACTAACCGGGGCAGGATCGCAGGCACGCCGAGTCCGAACAAGCCAAGCAACATAACGAGTGGTGTAGGCCGCCTTGGCGCGTGCAAGCCGCTCATGGCTGAGCGGTTCAACCTGCGGGCCTTGGGGTTGCTGATCTGATTGCATTGGATTCATCATAATGTCAGACTTCCTCTCGCACCCGTAGGGGCGTAACGATCTGTTCAGGATAACGTGCGAATCTATCTTACTTCATTAACAAATCGTAATGAATTGTTAATGTATTCGTGGGAGCTTCTAAAAAAAGGCGTTTCCCTATAATTTCCATGCCGTTTCAAACACTTATGAAGCCTTAAATAAATCATGCCGTCATTGCTCAACAGATTTCTATTCGCGTTGGCCGCATGCCTCTTGTGGATAGGCAATATCCCATTGGCCCAAGGACTGGAGTACCTCAGCAGCGATGATAACATCAAGCTGACACTGGGCGGACGCGTACAAGCCGACACTGCATTTTTTGATAGCGACCTCACGGAATTCAGTGATGCCAGCGAGATCCGACGCGCACGTCTGTTGTTCGGGGCGAGACTCTTTCGCGATTGGAACCTGCGCTATGATTACGACCTCGCGAGCAAATCGAGTCCGATAAAAAATGCTTTCATCCGTTACGAAGGTCTCGACAACGCCAGCCTCACGCTAGGCCATTTTCAAGAGCCCTTCAGCATGGAGGAGCTCACAAGTTCCGGTGCCACTACCTTTATGGAACGGGCGCTGCCGAATGCCTTTGTGCCAGGCTATCATCTCGGGGCAGCGATTAATGTTCATGGTAACGACTGGTCATTCGCCGCGGGGATTTTTGATCGTGCGCTCGGCAGCAATAAAGACTCCGGGCACGGTTACAGCGCGCGCCTCACCTATGCGCCTGTACATGATAAAAACCGTACCCTACACCTGGGATTTTCGTCCGCCTATCGCAACCCTGAATCTGACAGTGTGCGTTACAGCGCCAGCCCGGAATCCAATATCGGCGATCACGATTTAGTGCGCACGGGTACGATTAGCAATGTGGATCATACCACTGGCTATGGACTTGAGGCCGCAGCGCAATTCGGTTCTTACTCACTGCAAGGCGAATACATTATTACCGATGTGAACCGTAACCGCGATGATGTGAGTTTCAGCGGCGCTTATCTCTACGCGAGCTGGTTCATCACAGGAGAAACGCGCAACTATAATTCCCGAACAGGCGTGTTCGGCGGCATCAAGCCGTTGCGGAAATTTGATCTGACCGGAAAAGGCTACGGTGCCTGGGAACTCGCGGCACGCTACAGCACGATAGATCTCAACGACGGCCCCATCCACGGAGGCAGGGAAAACAACATCACCTTGGGGTTAAATTGGTATCTGAACAGCACTATGCGCTTGACGGCAAACTACATCAGCGTTCATTCAAAACGCCGCGACACACGCGATGATCCCGCTATCTTCCAGTTACGCGCCCAGGTTGATTTCTAGGTAGAAACTTTCTTGCGGGTCGCGTTGTACCGCCGCTGACCAACAGCACTTCGCCATTCCACCTGCGCGCAGAAATCGTACTCAGCGGCGTGCGCTGCACCTTCCGCCAAGAGAAATCGCCGAGCGCACCCTGTAACTCATCAAGCAGACCATTAATCTCCAGCTCGGCGCGAGCGACGGTGAATAATGGGAGCGGCGAGCTGAGGTGCTCGCGCGTCACATTGCCTACCCATACCCCTGCGCCGCCTTCGCGCAATACTGTATCGGCGTTCCACAACCGTAACACCAACCGCCTGTTTACTGGCCCTATAATCTCGGGGAGCAGTTTAATCATCAGCAAGGACTCATGACGCCCATCATGCACCTTCGGCAACACCGGGAGTTGCGCAAGTTCAGGGCTCGGTGACAGCCACAACAAAAATGTTGCAGGGCTGGATGTTGGAGGAACACTCCACCCTTGTGTCTCCAGGCGCGCCTGCAAGTCGGTCAACGATCCCGCCCATTGCAAGGTCAGGGGCTGACTTGGCTCACCGCGTAAATCTATACGATAGGCGGGCAGTTCTTGCCAGCCGCGCTCCCACCAAGCCTGTGCGCTGAGAGCGCGAACCGGGTGCCGCGGAGCATAGCTCTGTAGGTCGTGCTCATACTGTTGAGTGATGTACCAGCCGGCGCTGATAAACAATGCCGCAGCAGCAGCGGCGGTGACCACCGCTACCCGCACCGCTGCGCCGGGGTGACGCCGATAACTCACCCCCAATAGTGCCGACCAAATGAAGGCCACGACCACACCGGCCAACAATTCCGTTACCCCCTGCGTACCGAGATAAAGACGCGACAGGGCCACCGCAATCACCATCACGCTGGCCAGTGTGTAAGGTATCCAACGCCGCGGTACCGACAACTCGCGCGCAACCAGCACCGCCAGGAACCCGTACACCACCATACTCATGTGGGCATGCGAGAATGGGATCGGCGTTGCCGCCGCGGACAGGCCGTTGACGCGCGGCGATTGCAGGACGAGTTCGAGCGCCGCAACCAACACCACGCCGAAAGCTCCGGCGGCGAGCCAATGCGCGGCGGCATGCCAGTGACGCTGCGCAACCAAGCCGACTAATA
>JAYUCX010000048.1:0-4612 GCA_043740145.1 Gammaproteobacteria bacterium | reverse complement strand
CGGCGCCGATTCCGCGGCTACGCCCGTAGACGGCGCACTCCTCCAGATTTCGGCCGAGTGCGGCGGCGATCACCTCACCCATCCGCAAGGCCGTGCCGGAGGGGGCGTCACGCTTGTGACGGTGATGGGCCTCGATGATTTCAATATCCGTCTCGTCCCCGATCGCTCGTGCAGCCAGTTCGAGCAGCTTAAAGCACAGGTTCACACCGACGCTCATATTGGGTGCTAGTACGATGGCGATCTCCTTGGCGGCGGCCGCGATTTCTTCACGCTGTGACGGTGTAAAGCCGGTGGTGCCGATCACCATACGCCGTTTGTGTTCACGGCAATAAACGAGATTGTCCAGAGTGACGACGGGTTGGGTGAAATCTATCAGCACGTCGAAGGGCTGCTGTATCTTGGCGAGTCTGTCCACCACCTCGACGCCCAGCACCGGCACACCGGCAAGCCAGCCGGCGTCCTCGCCCATCGCCGGACTGCCGGGCCGTGCGGTGGCGGCTGTCACCGTCCAATCTGGTTTGGCGTGGCAAGCCTGGATGATGCTCTTGCCCATGCGCCCGCCTGCGCCGCTGATGGCTAGTCTGATCATAGAGCCTTCTTGTTGGTCGAATGAATTCGGCCCTGGGTTATACTGAGGAGTCCGTAATTAAGTCTACACTTAACCTACACGTTCCCGCTCTCTGTTTAGGGGTGAGGCCGCAAAGCGGCCGAACGACAGGCCAGGACGGCCTGGCTGGACTTTCGCGCAGAGCAAGGATAGCACAGCGCAAAAGGGGACAGGGTGGGGGTAGATAAAACAGGGTTACAACTGCATATTCTCGAAGAACTTCTTGACGCCGTCGAGCCAGGAACTGGCCTTCGGGTTATGTTTCTTGCCGCCTTCTTGCAACGCCTTCTCAAACTCCATCAGCAGGGCCTTTTGTTTGGCATTGAGATTGACCGGCGTCTCCACCATGACCTTGCATAAGAGATCGCCCGTCGCGCCGCCGCGCAGCGGCTTCACGCCCTTGCCGCGCAGGCGGAACAACTTGCCGGATTGAGTCTCCGGGGGAACCTTGAGCTTGACCCGGCCGCCGAGCGTCGGCACATCGAGTTCGCCGCCCAAGGTCGCGGTGACAAAACTTACCGGCACTTCGCAAAACAGGTCGTTGTCTTCGCGGCTGAAGATCGGGTGCTCGTGAATGCTGACCTGCACGTAAAGATCGCCCGGCGGGCCGCCGCTGTCGCTCGGCTCGCCTTCCCCCGACAAGCGGATCCGGTCGCCCGTGTCCACGCCGGCGGGCACCTGCACCGACAGCGTCTTGTGCTCTTGCACCCAGCCTTGTCCATGACAGGTGACGCAGGGATCGGAAATCAGTTTACCGCTGCCGCGGCAGCGGGGGCAGGTCTGTTGTATCGAGAAGAAACCCTGCTGCATGCGCACCTGCCCTTGACCGCCGCAGGTGGGACAGACCGTGGGGCTGGTCCCCGGCTTGGCGCCGCTGCCGCTACAAACCTTGCAGGCCGTGCGGGTAGGGATGCGGATCTTGACGGTGGAGCCGTGCACCGCGTCTTCCAAACTCAGATCGAGGTTATAGCGCAGATCCGCGCCGCCCTGAGGACGGCCCCCCGCGCGCGCGCCGCCGAAGATGTCGCCGAACACATCCCCGAAGATGTCGCTGAAGTTGGCGCCGCGCCCATGGCCCGCACCGGCCCCGGCGCCCACAGCGGCGGACGGGTCTACTCCGGCATGGCCGAACTGGTCGTAGGCAGCGCGCTTGCGCGCGTCAGTGAGGACTTCATAGGCCTCCTTGGCCTCTTTGAATTTTTCTTCGGCCTCTTTATCGTCCGGGTTGCGATCTGGGTGATGCTTCATGGCGAGACGCCGATAGGCCTTCTTGAGATCGTCTTCGCTCGCGTTGCGCGCGATGCCCAGCACTTCGTAAAAATCCCGTTTCGCCATTGCGTGAATTTCCTGCTTGTGTAAAAAGCTACAGGCGCAGGGTTACCCCCGCGCCTGCGCCTATTCTTAAAAAGCGGTTACCTGATTACTTCTTATTGTCCTTCACCTCTTCAAACTCTGCATCCACAACATTGCCATTGTCGGGGCTCGCGCCTGCATCCTGGCTCGTAGCGCCCGCCGTCTCAGCGCCCGCTTGAGGCTGCTGCGCATAGAGCCGCTCAGCCATTTTTCCGGAGGCCTCGGTGAGCTCGCGCGTCTTGGCCTCGATGGCCGCTGTGTCATCGCCCTTCATCGCCTCTTGCAGAGCCTTGATGGCGGACTCGATATGTTCCTTCTCGCCGGCCTCGAGCTTGTCGCCCAACTCCGTCATGGATTTGGTGGTGGCATGTATCATGGCGTCCGCCTGATTGCGCGCCGTCACCAGGGTATGGAACATGCGGTCTTCCTCGGCGTGCGCCTCGGCGTCCTTGACCATACGTTGTACTTCCTCCTCGGACAGGCCGCTGGAGGCCTTGATGATGATGGACTGCTGTTTGCCGGTGGCCTTGTTCTTGGCGGATACATTCAAGATGCCGTTGGCGTCTATATCAAACGACACCTCGACCTGCGGCACACCGCGCGACGCGGGCGGGATATCGGCAAGATCAAAGCGGCCCAGCGACTTGTTGGCCGAAGCGATCTCGCGTTCACCTTGCAGCACGTGCACGGTCACCGCAGTCTGGTTGTCCTCGGCAGTGGAAAACACCTGCGCCGCCTTGGTCGGGATGGTGGTGTTTTTCTCGATGAGCTTGGTCATCACGCCGCCCATGGTCTCGATACCCAGCGACAGCGGGGTGACATCGAGCAGCAGCACGTCTTTGACCTCGCCACCCAGTACGCCGGCCTGAATCGCGGCGCCGACCGCCACGGCCTCGTCAGGGTTGACGTCCTTGCGAGGCTCCTTGCCAAATAAATTCTTTACCACCTCCTGCACCTTGGGCATGCGGGTCTGGCCGCCGACCATAATCACGTCATCAATCTGCGCGGTCGTGAGGCCGGCATCCTTGAGGGCGATCTTGCACGGCTCGATGGTACGCTGGATCAGCTCCTCGACCAGGGCTTCGAGTTTCGCGCGAGTCACCTTGATGTTAAGGTGTTTAGGGCCGCTCGCATCCGCCGTGATATAAGGCAGATTCACCTCGGTCTGCTGGCTGGAAGACAATTCGATCTTGGCCTTCTCCGCGGCGTCTTTGAGGCGTTGCAGCGCAAGCGGGTCCTTGTGTACGTCTATCCCGGCGTCCTTTTTGAACTCGTCGGCCAGGTAGTCAATCAGGCGCAGATCGAAGTCCTCGCCGCCGAGGAAGGTATCGCCGTTGGTGGACAACACCTCAAACTGGTGCTCACCGTCCACTTCGGCAATCTCGATGATGGAGATATCAAAGGTGCCGCCACCGAGATCGTAGACGGCGATCTTGGTGTCGCCGCGCTTTTTATCCATGCCGTAGGCGAGCGCCGCAGCGGTCGGCTCGTTGATAATGCGCTTGACCTCCAGGCCGGCGATGCGCCCGGCGTCTTTGGTGGCCTGACGCTGCGAGTCGTTGAAATAGGCGGGCACGGTGATAACCGCCTCCGTGACCGGTTCGCCCAGATAATCCTCGGCGGTCTTCTTCATCTTCATCAGCACACGCGCGGAAATCTCCGGCGGCGCGATCTTCTTGCCGTTGACCTCCACCCAGGCATCACCATTGTCGGCGGGGACGATCTTGTAAGGCACCATCTTGATGTCGCGCTGCACGATGTCGTCGGCGAATTTACGACCGATCAGGCGCTTGACGGCGAACAGGGTATTCTTGGGATTGGTGACGGCCTGGCGCTTGGCGGACTGGCCGACCAGGATTTCGTTGTCGTTGGTGTAGGCGACGACAGAGGGCGTGGTGCGGTCTCCTTCGCTGTTTTCAATGACGCGCGGCTTGCCTCCCTCCATCACTGCCACACAGGAGTTGGTGGTGCCTAAATCTATACCTATTATCTTTGCCATATCAGCTATCTCCGGTTATTTCAGCTAAAAGGGGTCTAAGGCCCACTCAATTCAGGGATACAGTTTATATTGAGGCGGGCGACGCAATTTCAAGCCTGCCCAGGGTCTTCAGCGGTCGCTCCCGGCATCCTGCCTCCCGCGACATTAGTAGAACCCTTCGCTATCGCTCTTCCCTGTACGTCAGAAGGCTCCGGCGCCTTGGAAACAATGACCATCGCCGGGCGGATCAAACGGTCGTGGAGTAGGTAGCCCTTTTGGCAGACGAGCAACACCGTATTGGGCTCGGCATCGGCCCGCTCCTGGGCTGACATGGCCTGGTGTAATTCCGGATTAAAGCGTTCGCCTTGCGGGTTGAGTTCCTTGACCCCGAACTTCTCCAGGGCGTTTTGCAGCATCTTGCGGGTAAGCTCCATGCCCTCGCGCAAACCCTTTACCGCCTCCCCTTCCGCGCCTTGACTGGCGGTTAAACCAAGCTCCAGGCTGTCTTTGACCGGCAGCAGTTCCTGCACGAACCTCTCCAGACCGTAACGGTGGGCCTGCTCCAGATCTCGCTCGCCGCGGCGGCGCAGGTTTTCCAGATCAGCCTTGGCCCTGAGCAGTTGGTTCCAGTGTTCATCGGCCTTGTTACGGGCGTCCTGCAGCAACAGATGCAC
>JAYUCX010000047.1:0-4618 GCA_043740145.1 Gammaproteobacteria bacterium | reverse complement strand
AGATGGCGGCTGGTTTGTAGCAATACATCTTGCAGGGCGCTGGGTTCGAGGTGGTGGGAGCATGAGGCGGAGATCAGGATGCCGTCTTTGGCCAGCACTTGCATGGCCATTTGGTTGAGTTGGTGATAGGCCTGTAGGCCTTGTTTATGGTCTTTTTTACGTTTTATGAAGGCCGGTGGGTCGAGAATCACGACATCGAATTTTTGGCGCTCGGCGCGCAGTGATTTGAGTGCGTCGAAGGCGTCGCTGTGTACCGCCATGACATGCTCGGCGACATTGTTGAGCGCGGCATTGTGGCGGAGTTGGTCTAGCGCCGCTAGCGAGGAGTCCACGCACAGCACTTCGCTGGCCCCCGCCGCTGCGGCTTGGACACCCCAACCGCCCAAGTAGCTGAACACGTCCAGTACGCGCCGGTCTTTTACATAATGCTGCATGCGTGCGCGGTTCATGCGGTGGTCGTAGAACCAGCCGGTCTTTTGTCCGGTCAATACCGGGATGTCGAACTGCACGCCGTTTTCTTCCAGTCTGACCCGCTCGGGAACTTCGCCCAGCGCTGTTTCAACATACTTTGGCAAGCCTTCCAGAGCGCGGCTGGAAGTATCGTTGCGCAGCACGATGGCGCGGGGCTTGATGACTTTTTGCAGGGCGGCGATTACCTCTGCCTTGACGCGCTCCATGCCCGCGGTGGTGAGCTGCGCGACCAGTACATCACCGAAGCGGTCCACCACCAAGCCCGGCAGAGCATCGCCCTCGCCGAACACAAGGCGATAATAAGGCTTGTCGAACAACCGTTCGCGCAATGACAGTGCAATATTGAGGCGGTGGACCAGCAGCGACTGATCAAGCACATAGTGCGGGTCACGGCTCACCAATCGCGCGCAGATGAGCGAATGCGGATTGACATAGCCGGTGCCGAGCACGGCGCCATTACTCGCCTCGATGCTGACAAGCTGGCCAGGCTCGAAACCCGTCAGCGGCGTGTGCGCGACATCCACCTCGTTACTGAATACCCACAGATGGCCGGCATGCAGGCGGCGTTCTTCTTTCTTTTTCAGACGCAACGGCGCGAGGGTTTTGGGAGTGCTCATTATAGGGGCGCCCTTAATAACGTGACGGGCGCGGCCAGGCAATAGGCTGATAGTCTACGCAGTGCTTCGCGTAGAAGGTGCGCAGCACGGCGCCATCGGGCGCATAAGCGGTGATGGGCGGAAGCATGGCGCAATGGCCAAAGGCGCGCAATAGTTCGGCGGGCGGCTCGGTGAAGGTGCTGACGTACAGCCCGTTGCGCCCCGCTTCGCGTTCGATACCAGGCCACAGATCGTGTTGGTTGTAGCGGCGCGAGGCGCTGCCCGTGATATAAACGGGAATTGGCGCCGGCCAGTAAAACGCGAGTTCACTTGCGAGCGTATACGAGTCGGTGAGAATAAATGCGATGGATTTATCAGCCTCGGTCAGCGAGGCGTGCAGGGCCTGAACCGGTTCTTGCCAGGCGCGCATTTTACGAAACGGGTCCTGCTGACTTGCCAAGCCAAAGCTATAGGGAAAGTGGCCGATCGCTATCATCGTCAGCGACACGAACACTCCGACGACGCACAGGGATGCGCTAGTGTCGCGGGAGGCAGGACGCCGGGAGCGACTATAGACAAACGTCCGCTTCAAGCGCGCGAGATTGGGTAGGTGTCCGGCAAACAGAATCAGAAATCCGAGATAACTCGGCGCCGCCCAGTTGAGTTGAACCTTGGCGCTGAACGACTTGATTAGAAAAAATCCTAACAGGAACAGCGATGAGTACCACAAGAAGCGTTGCTGCTCAGATGCAGGTCTGCGCCATAACACGCTGGCCGCCGCCAACACCACAAGCGGCGACAAGGCAAAAATTTGAATCAGTGAAAAATCCAGCAGGCTGTCCAGCGACCATTCGTCGTGCGCGACATGTCCCAGCTCGTGACGAAACATGACCCAGTCGTGCTGAGCGTTCCAGAGGACTACCGGGCTGAACAAGACTAGGGCCAGCAGTGCCGCCAGCCACGGGTGGAGAGTCTTGAGTTGCTCACGGCCGGCGCGGGTGAGCAGCAGCCACACCCCAACAAAAAGAGGCAGCAAGGCGATGCTGAGTTTGGTCAGCCCTCCGAGGCCCGCCGCTGCGCCGAACTCATACCAGGCAAGTGACTGGCCGCGAAACAGCGCGCGCCACGCAGCCCACAGACCCCATGTCCACAGCAGCAACAACACGATGTCGGTGGTCATCACCGATCCGAGACTGAAGAACAGCGGCGTGGTGAGCCCCAACAGCAGCGCCCACCAGCTCGCCGCGCGGCTGTTCCACACTTGTTGTGCAAAGTAGAACAACAAGGCAAGAAAACCGCTGTAGGCTAACCAGGCGGGGAGGCGGACTTGCCAGGCACCGTGGCCGAATAAGGTTTCGGATAATGCAATCAGCCAGGCGACCAGCGGCCCCTTGGAATAATAAGACCCGTCAAGCTGGCGTGACCATTCCCAGTACTGGGCTTCATCGAAGTGCAACTCCAGACCTGCGCTCTGCATCAGCACGGCCTTGAGGAGCGGCAGGCTGAGTAAAAGGACTGGCAGGGCGATGATGACGCCTCTCTTGCCGAGCATCATGCCGGATGCTTCCAGCCCGCCTCGGCTGATTCCTCCAGACTTTCAGGGTTGCGTATGATGTATGAGCGGGCTTGGCCCGATTCGAAATAGGTGCGGGCAATCAGTTCGCTTAAAACACCGGTGGTGAGAAACTGCACGGCCATCACAATGAGCAATACGCTTACCATCAACAATGGACGAGTACCGATGTTCTCCCCGAAAAAGATCTTGAGAATGAATAGATAACTCATGCCGATGAAGCCGATGCCGCCGAACGCGAGTGCTATACCGCCGAAGTAGTGACCGGGGCGCGCGCGGAAGCGGATGAAGAAGTACACCGAGAGCAGATCCATAATCACGCGGAAGGTGCGCGAGAGGCCGTATTTGGAGACGCCGAATTGACGCGGCGAATGAGCGACGACTTCCTCCTTGATGCGCGAGGTCGCGGTGTGCGCGGCCATCCAGGCCGGGATGAAGCGGTGCATCTCGCCGTAGAGGCGGACGTTCTTGATAACCTGTGTGCGATATACTTTAAGACTACAGCCGTAATCGTGCAGGCGCACCTCGGTCATCCGTCCGATCAGCCAATTGGCGATGCGCGAGGGAATGGTGCGCAGCCAGAGGTTGTCTTTGCGGTCTTTGCGCCAGCCGACCAGCAGATCGAGATCCTCGTCCAGCAGGCGCTGCACCATGCGCGGGATGTCGGCCGGGTCGTTTTGCAGATCGCCGTCCAGCGTGACGATCACGTCGCCGCGCGCCGCATCAATGCCCGCCTGCATCGCAGCGGTCTGACCGAAGTTGCGTTGCAGAGTTATAGCGCGCACGTGGCAGCCGTACTGCGCGACACTCTGCTGCATCACTCGTTCCGTGTCGTCTGTGCTGCCGTCACTGACTAGAATCAACTCCCACGGATAGCGATAACCGGCCAGTGCCTCGTGCACGCGCACGAGCAGCGGCGCGACGCTCTCCGCCTCGTTGTACAGAGGCACGACGAGCGAGATGCGGTGCGCGGTCAAATCAAGGGACGTGTTCATGACGATAACTGAGAGCGGGCCCGAATGCGGCGCATAAAATCAGAATATTGTACGCCGATGAGGACGGCAAGGTAAGCCAGCAGAGTTCCGATCACGGCGCCAGTCAACACCTGACTCGGATAGTGCTTGCCGAGATAGACACGGGAGATCGTTACTAATATAGCTATGCTGAACAGTATCAGCGCCCATCTGTGCGAACGGGTAATGAAACTCATGAAGGTGGCTACCGCAAAAAAATTGAGCGCGTGGTTGGAGGGGATGCCGTTCAACTGAGATCCGCAGCGCCCGTTGGGAAGCCGCAGCAACTCAGCGATGACATAGCACGGGCGAGGTTGCGCCCACAGATGTTTGACCAGATTGCCAATCGCATCGCCGACGATGACCAGAGCAAGCAACGCCAGCCACAGCCGCACTCCATCCCGGCCGTATTGCTTCACGCTGAGCGCTAACACGATGGCCATCAGCGGAAAGGCGAAGGTGTTGCGGTCGGAAAGCCAGGAAAACAGGATATCATTCCAAGGATGCGCCCAGGACTGGTTGATCCAGACGAGCAGCGCCTCATCCATGTTGAGCCGGTCGTATCTCGTGGGGGTCTTTAACAGCAGGCGCGGAGAGCAATAGACTCAATGCGCCGCCCAACAGCGTGGAGGCCAGCAAGAACAGGTGCAGGTTGACCCCGGCCTTGAAAGCGGCCGCGGCTGGCGCGCCGAACGGCAGCAAGGCCGCCACCACGCCCGCCTCGTAGGTGCCAGCGCCCGCGAATGCGTGGATAGGCAGCACGCTGGTCACATCGCCGCCAATCACGCCGAGCCAGGCGGCGGCGAACGGGATCTCGATAAACAATCGCAACACCCAGACAAACACGCCCAATTTGACGATCCAATTGATGACGGTCCACAGCCAGGCGCGCCAGAAGGCGCTGTGGGTGTACGGCAGACTGATTAAAACCTTGTGCAGCAGTCTGCGCGGACGGCCGCCCGGAT
>JAYUCX010000046.1:0-4618 GCA_043740145.1 Gammaproteobacteria bacterium | reverse complement strand
GTGTCGGTGAGTCTGACCACGGTGAGCGTCATGGGGCCATGCTCGCCGTCGGCTTGCACCTTCACGCCGGGCGTGAGCTTCATGTCGTTGGGGAAGTGTTTGCGCGGCGCCTCGAAGATCGCATTGGGATTTATCTCGCCGTAGGCCTCGGTGGGGGGCACCGTAATCTTGGACTTGAAACCCACCGCGACGCCTTCCAGAGCCTTCTCCAGACCGGGGATCATATTACCGTAGCCATGTAAGTAAACCAGCGGCCCTCCCCCTTTGCTGATGTCGAGAACCTCCCCGCTTTCATCGGTGAGGGTATAGTGCATGCTGACGGCCATGCCGCTGGTAATTTTCATGGTGATGTCCTTAAAGTGTAAAGGGCGCCTCTAAATTTAGGAATGGGGCCTGGTTGCGGCGCACTATAGCACGATTTCCGTACCACAAAACGTCGTTTTACCTTCTTTGCAAAGGGCGAGCTATGCAATTCACACCGGCGACGGCGTTCGACTTTGGGGCTGGAACATCCTAAAATAAATACGGTTTACCGCAGAGGACGCAGGGGAATACGATCAAAATGATTTATTTCTCCTCCGCGTCCTTCGTGGTGAAGTTTCTTCACCGCAGGGAATGCAGAGAAGCTCAAAGGAAGAGCCTAAGTCAACCTAGCTTAATAACGATCTGTAGCGGGGAGTAATATGGAAACCTTGAAATCCGGTAGTGATGTATTGTTTATCCTGATCGGCGCGGTGATGGTGCTCGCCATGCACGCGGGGTTTGCCTTTTTGGAGGTGGGCACGGTGCGCAAAAAGAATCAGGTCAATGCGCTGGTCAAGATCCTGAGTGACTTCGCCGCCTCGACCATTGCCTATTTCTTTATCGGCTACGGCGTCGCTTATGGGGTGTATTTTTTTCAGGGCGCGGAACATCTGGCTGCTAAAAACGGCTACGAGCTGGTCAAATTTTTCTTTTTACTCACCTTCGCCGCGGCCGTGCCGGCCATCGTCTCCGGCGGCATCGCCGAGCGGGCCAGATTCAACCCGCAGCTTGCGGCCTCGTTTCTATTAGTGGGGCTGGTCTATCCATTTTTTGAGGGCATCGCCTGGAATAATCATTATGGTGTGCAGGACTGGCTGTTGGGGCAGTTCGGCGCCAAGTTTCACGATTTCGCCGGTTCCGTAGTGGTGCATGCCATGGGCGGCTGGATCGCGCTTGCGGCGGTGTTGTTGTTGGGTGCGCGGCGTGGACGTTACTCCAGCGATGGCGGGATAACGGCGCATCCTCCGTCCAATATCCCGTTTCTGGCCGCGGGCGCGTGGGTCCTGTCGGTGGGCTGGTTTGGATTTAATGTGATGTCGGCGCAAACCATGGAGGCGGTGAGCGGCCTGGTCGCGCTCAACTCGCTGATGGCGATGGCGGGCGGCATTCTCACGGCCTTGTTCATGGGGCGCAATGATCCGGGCTTCGTGCACAACGGGCCGCTCGCGGGCCTGGTGGCGATCTGCGCCGGTTCGGATGTGATGCACCCGATCGGGGCCTTGATCACCGGTGTCGTGGCGAGCGCCTTGTTTGTCTGGACGTTTACGCTTACCCAAAACAAGTGGAAGATTGATGATGTGCTCGGAGTATGGCCGCTGCATGGCCTGTGCGGAGTATGGGGCGGCATCGCGTGCGGCATCTTCGGCAGCCAGGCGCTAGGCGGTTTGGGAGGAGTGAGTCTCACCTCACAAATTTTGGGGACGGGATTGGGCGTCGTGATCGCCCTGGCCGGCGGCTTCGTGGTCTATGGCGCGATCAAAGCGATAATCGGCATCCGCCTCAGTCCCGAAGAAGAATACGCCGGCGCGGATTTAAGTATCCACAAGATCGGCTCGACGCCGAAGTTCGAGGATTGATTTGCCGTAACATGCCCCGCAAACTTTACATCAAAACCTTCGGTTGTCAGATGAATGAGTACGACTCCGCCAAGATGGCGGACGTGCTCGCGCGCTCGCATGGGCTGGAGTTGGCCGCCACACCCGAAGAGGCAGACGTGCTTCTGCTCAATAGCTGTTCGATTCGCGAAAAGGCCTCCGAGAAGCTGTTTTCAGATCTCGGCCGCTGGCGCGAGTGGAAGGAGCAGCGTCCTGAACTGGTGATCGGCGTGGGCGGCTGCGTGGCGAGCCAGGAGGGCTATAACATCCTCAGGCGCGCGCCGTACGTAGACATGGTGTTCGGCCCGCAGACCCTGCACCGTCTGCCGGAGATGCTGGAGAACACACTTAAACTGCGCAAGCCGGTAGTGGATGTTTCCTTCCCTGAAATTGAAAAATTCGATCGCATGCCCACGCCGCGAGCCGAGGGGCCGGCTGCGCTTGTCTCTATCATCGAAGGGTGCAGCAAGTATTGCACATTCTGTGTGGTGCCCTACACGCGTGGCAAGGAGATGAGCCGGCCGCTGACGGATGTACTGAAGGAGATTCGTCAGCTTGCCGCGCAAGGCGTGCGCGAGGTGACCTTGCTGGGTCAGAACGTGAACGCCTATCGGGGCAAGATGGAGGACGGTGATGTCGCCGATCTGGCACTGCTCATCCGCTATGTCGCCGCCATCGAGGGAATAGCGCGCATACGCTACACCACCTCACACCCGGTGGAATTTTCCGATAATTTGATTGAGACGTATGCTGAAGTGCCCGAGTTGGTTAATCATCTGCATCTGCCGGTGCAGAGCGGTTCTGACCGTATTTTGCGCTTGATGAATCGTCACTACACGGTACATGAATATAAAGACAAGATTCAGCGTCTGCGTGAGGTGCGGCCCGGGATCAGTCTCACTTCCGATTTCATTGTGGGATTCCCGGGCGAGACCGACGCCGATTTCCAGGCCACGATGAATTTGATTGAAGAAGTGGGTTTCGATCAGTCCTTCAGTTTTATTTACAGCCCGCGCCCCGGCACACCCGCGGCGAGCCGGCCCGACGATGTGTCTTACGAGAGCAAGCAGAAGCGCTTGAACATCTTGCAGGTGCGCATCGCCCAAATGGCGAACCAACTCAGCCGCCGCATGGTCGGCACCCGCCAGCGCATTTTAGTGGAGCGGCCCTCGCGCAAAGATCCGAAGCAAATGGCCGGCCGCACCGAAAACAACCGTGTGGTCAATTTTCCCGCCACAGCCGGGTTGATCGGCCAATTTGCCGAGGTGTTAATCACGGAGGTGATGCCCAATTCGCTGCGCGGCAGGCTGGTAGAAACGGAAATGTTATCGAATTGTGAAAATACGGCTTACCGGGCCGCCGGTTAGCCTTCCTTGAATCTTTTTGCCACTCTCGTATACTAGTGCTGTGAAAAGCCAGCTTAAGCGTGGCGTACGTTCTGTCCGCGCTACCGAAGAATCACCCGAATCCTGCGATATCACCCTCGAACCCGTCGATAATCAGCGGCTGGCGAATCTGTGTGGCCAGTTTGATGAACACCTGCGGCAGGTTGAAGGCCGCCTGGGTGTCGAGATCAATAATCGCGGCAATGTGTTCCGCGTCATCGGCGGGAAAGGGTCGGTGCAGGCGGCGAGCGAGGTGCTGAAAGATCTTTACTCTCAGGCGACCGACGGATCGCTCACGCCGGCGCAGGTGCACCTCTCTCTCAATAAGGCGCACGTCGAAGACCTGGCGCGCCCAGAAGCGGAAGCGCCGCGCGCGGCTGAAGCGGGGATCTCCATCCGCACACCGCGCGGCACGATTAAGGGCCACAGCCCCAGCCAGCAGCGCTATCTAAAAAGTATTCAGACCCACGATATCAATTTCGCCATCGGCCCGGCCGGGACGGGGAAGACCTATCTCGCCGTGGCCTGCGCGGTGGAGGCGCTGGAACGTGAGCAGGTACGGCGTGTGCTGCTGGTGCGCCCGGCGGTCGAGGCGGGTGAGCGGCTGGGATTTTTGCCCGGCGATCTGGCGCAAAAGATAGATCCGTATCTACGCCCTTTGTATGACGCCTTGTACGAGATGCTCGGCTTTGAGCGCGTAGCGAAACTGATTGAGCGCAACGTCATTGAGGTCGCGCCGCTCGCCTACATGCGCGGGCGGACGCTGAACGAAGCCTTCATCATCCTCGACGAGGCGCAGAATACCACCGTCGAACAGATGAAGATGTTTTTGACGCGCATCGGTTTCGGCTCCACGGTGGTCATCACCGGCGATGTGACCCAGATTGATCTGCCGCGCGAGCGCAAGTCCGGTCTGCGTCACGCGGTGGAGGTATTGAAGGGTGTGGAGGGCATCAGCTTTACCTTTTCCCGCGCCGAGGATGTGGTGCGCCACCCGCTGGTGCAGCGCATCGTCACCGCGTATGAAGCTTTTGAGCAAGCCGGTGAAACGGCGGCGCCAAAAGTTCCAAATCCTTAGCAGGCTGTTGAAAAAACAGCCTGCGTGCGGCCCAGGGATGGGCTGCCATTTTTCAAACACGTCGTAGGTGTTTGAACAATGGAGCAAAGCGAAAATGACACTTTTCGCTTTGCAGGTTGAAAAAGCCCATGGAAGGGCTTTTTCAACAACCTGTTAGGGGGTCCCCGCATGGCCGTCAAGGTGGATGTCCAATATGCCTGTCCTGCCGCAGGTTTGCCCGGCGAGGCCGAGATTATCCGCTGGGCGCGGGCGGCGCT
>JAYUCX010000045.1:0-10898 GCA_043740145.1 Gammaproteobacteria bacterium | reverse complement strand
GCTCCGCCCTGTTGCAGGACGAACCTCTGGTCGGTCGCATCCTCGACGCGGTGGTCGCCGCCGTGCAGGTGCCCGTCACCCTCAAAATCCGCACCGGCTGGGATAAGAATCATCGCAACGGTATCCTCATAGCGCGGATTGCCGAGCAGGCGGGTATCCAGTCGCTGGCCGTGCACGGCCGCACCCGCGCCTGCGCCTATACCGGCGAAGCAGAATACGACACCATCGCCGCCATCAAGGCGGCGGTCAAGCTGCCGGTCATCGCCAACGGCGACATCCGCACCCCGCAACAGGCGAAATACGTGCTCGAGTGCACCGGTGCCGACGGCGTCATGATAGGACGCGCCGCGCAGGGCAAGCCGTGGATCTTCCGCACTATCGGCCATTATCTTGCCAGCGGAGAACTGTTACCCGAACCGGGTATCGAGGAGATCCGCGAGATCATGCTCGGTCACATCGCCAATCTCTACCAGTTTTATGGCGAACACACCGGCGTATTGATGGCGCGCAAGCATCTCTCCTGGTACAGCAAGGGTCAGATCGGTGGCGCCGCCTTCCGCCAGACCATCAATGCGGCGCAGACTGTGAACGACCAATGGATGCTGACGCGGGACTTCTTCGACTCCCTTGCGGCGCGCGGCGTTACGGAGTGCGCCGGTGAGGTTGAGCCACTGACGGAGCTGGCGGCATGAGCAAACCGAAACCGCAAAACAAACCGCTTCGCGAATGTATCAAGGAAGCGCTCGAAATGTACTTCGAGGAACTGGACGGACATAAACCCGGTGATCTCTACCAGATGGTGTTGAGTGAAGTCGAACAGCCGCTGTTGGAAATACTGCTGCGCTATACGCGTGGCAATCAAAGCAAGGCGGCCGAGATCCTGGGTCTCAATCGCAGCACCTTGCGCAAAAAATTGAGCCAATACGGGTTGGATAAATAAATATAAAGGGGCTAGGGGATAGTAGTGAGGCGTGAGGAGTGAGGGTAAGGGAAAATCGGTTTTACGCCTCACTCCTTACATCTCACACCTCACCTTTCACTCCTTACGCCTCACTCCATATATGACCACTGCCCTCATCAGCGTCTCCGACAAAACCGGCATCATCGCCTTTGCGCGCCGCCTACACGACTTCGGTGTGCACATCCTGTCCACCGGCGGCACCGCAAAACTGCTTTCGGCCAACGGCGTCAAGGTGACCGAGGTCTCGGAGTACACCGGCTTTCCTGAGCTGATGGACGGCCGCCTCAAGACCCTGCACCCCAAGATCCACGGCGGGCTGCTGGGCAGGCGCGGCATGGACGATGCTGCGATGGCCGAGTACGGCATCCCTCCCATAGATCTCTTGGTGGTCAACCTGTATCCCTTCGAGCGGGTCACTGCCGCTGCGAACTGCGAACTCGGCAAGGCCATAGAGAACATTGATATCGGCGGCCCCGCCATGCTGCGCGCGGCCGCAAAAAATTATTCCGCGGTCACCGTGGTGGTGGACAGCGGCGATTACGACACCGTGCTCGCCGAGATGGAAAATCATGGCGGCGCGGTGAGCGGCGCGCTGCGTTACTCGCTCGCGGTCAAGGCCTTCGAACACTGCGCGCGTTATGACGGTGCGATTGCAAATTACTTGGGTACAGTAAAAGAAAACGCCGCAGCCGAGCGTGAGCCCTTTCCCCGCACCTACACCATGCAGTGGGTGAAGTCGCAAACCTTGCGTTACGGTGAAAATCCGCATCAACGCGCCGCCTTTTACATCGAGCCCAATCCGCCCAGCGGCTGCATCGCCAGCGTCGATCAGATCCAGGGCAAGGAGCTGTCGTTTAACAACATCGCCGACGCCGACACCGCGCTGGAATGCGTCAAATCCTTTAATGAAGTCCCTGCCTGCGTGATCGTCAAACACGCCAATCCCTGCGGCGTCGCGCTTGGCAAGACATTGCTGGAGGCCTATGAACGGGCCTACACGACCGACCCCACCTCGGCCTTCGGCAGCATTATCGCCTTCAATCAGCCGCTCGACGCCGCCACCGCCCGCAGCATCATCGAGCGGCACTTTGTCGAGGTACTTGTCGCCCCCAGCATCGAAGATGAGGCCCTGCCGATACTCGCCGGCAAGAGTAACGTGCGCGTCTTAAGCTGCGGCCCTTGGGCCGCGGAGCCGCACGCGCAACTGGACTATAAACGCATCACCGGCGGATTGCTGATTCAAGAGAGCGACCTCGCCATGATCACCGCCAAGGATTTCAAGATCGTTACACAGCGCACCCCGACGCCCGTCGAGATACAAGACATGCTGTTCGCCTGGAAGGTCGCCAAGTTCGTCAAATCCAACGCCATCGTGTATTGCAAAGACGCCATGACCATCGGCATCGGCGCAGGGCAAATGAGCCGCGTCTACAGCGCCCGCATCGCCGCCATCAAGGCCGCTGACGCAGGCTTGGCGGTGGCGGGTTCGGTGGTCGCAAGCGACGCCTTCTTCCCGTTCCGCGACGGTGTGGACGCCGCCGCAGAGGCCGGTGTCACTGCGGTGATCCAGCCCGGCGGCTCGGTGCGCGACCCCGAGGTTATTGCGGCGGCCGACGAACACGGTATGGCGATGGTGTTTACGGGGATCAGGCATTTTAGGCATTGAAAAAATAGTTTCAAGTGACGAGTTACAAGTTGTAAGAAAAGACATTAAATTTGGTTTTCATCTTGTTACTTGTTACTTGTTACTTTTCCCAAGCTCCTTTGCGTGACACAGCTATGAAAATCTTAATCATCGGCTCCGGCGGCCGCGAACACGCGCTGGCCTGGAAGGCGGCGCAATCGCCCAAAGCAGACAAGATCTTTGTCGCGCCCGGTAATGCGGGCACGGCGCGTGAGCCGAAGACAGAGAACATCGCCATCAAGGCTGAAGATATTGCATCGCTGGTGGATTTTGCACGGAAAAATCACATCGTTCTTACTATCGTTGGGCCGGAGACACCGCTGGCGCTGGGCGTGGTGGACGCCTTCAACGCCGCTGGGCTGCGCTGCTTTGGCCCGACCCGTGCCGCTGCTCAACTCGAATCGTCCAAGGCCTTCGCCAAGGATCTTCTGACGCGCCACCACATCCCCACTGCGGGCTATGGCGTGTTCACGGATGTCGAACCGGCCTTAGCTTACATTCGTAAACTGGGCGCACCTCTGGTGATCAAGGCGGATGGTCTCGCCGCAGGCAAGGGCGTGGTGATTGCGGCCACCTTGGCCGAGGCCGATGCGGCGGTCACCGACATGCTGAGCGGCAACGTGTTCGGCGCCGCCGGCAGGCGCGTGGTGATTGAGGAGTTTCTACAAGGCGAGGAGGCGAGCTTTATCGTCCTAGTGGACGGTGAGCATATCCTGCCGCTCGCCACCACGCAAGATCATAAGGCGCGCGACGACGGCGACCGCGGCCCCAACACCGGCGGCATGGGGGCGTATTCGCCTGCGCCCGTCGTGACGCCCACTGTGCATGCACGCATTATGCGCGAGATCATCGAGCCCACGGTGCGTGGCATGGCCGCCGAAGGCAATCCCTATACCGGCTTTCTCTACGCGGGAGTGATGATCAGCCCGGAAGGGGCACCGCGCGTGTTGGAGTTCAATTGCCGGTTGGGCGACCCGGAAGCACAGCCCATCATGATGCGTCTGCGCTCGGATTTGATCGAGTTATGTGAAGCCGCTTTGGACAAGCGCCTCGATCGGGTGCAAGCGGAGTGGGATACGCGCGCGGCGCTCGGCGTGGTGCTTGCCGCCGGCGGTTATCCGGGCCCGTATCGCACCGGTGATGTCATCCACGGCATGATTCAACCAGGAGATAACGACCGGAAGATTTTTCATGCCGGCACCGCGCTGCTGGGCCACGATATCGTTACCGCGGGCGGCCGTGTCGCCTGTGTCTGCGCCTTGGGAGCTAACGTGAAAGAAGCGCAGCAGCGCGCCTATGAACGGGTGCGGAGTGTCAGCTGGGAGGGAATGTATTACCGCACCGATATTGGCTACCGTGCGGTGGCGCGCGAAAAAACACATTAGGATTTTGCAGCGGCGTTGTTGGCGCTGCGCCGTTTGCGCGGGGCCTGGAACCACTTCTTTTTACAACCCAGCAGGCGTTGTTCGATGCCGTCGAGATCGGGAATGACCGCGGTTTCGCCATCCACCACCACGCGGCTCAATATCACCGAATCGGCCTCGGGTGTATAGTCCATCGCCGCAATCCTGCTTTCATCAATGTTTGCGAGCTGCGGTATATCCTGTACCAGCACTGCGAAAAAGTTGAGATCGGGATTTCCCCCTAATGCGTTAAGCACCACGATCTTGGCGCGCACTGGAACAAACGGTTTGGGTTGCCCGCACAGGACCTCAAACGAAAGCAGCGGAATATCTCTCTCACGCCAGCTCAATAGGCCGAGCAACCACTCCGGCCCCTCGGCGATGGGCGCCGGCTCGGAATAGTTGATCACCTCGGCAATGGCCGTGTTCGGCAACACCAGGTGCCCGCCGCCGATCGGGATGATCTGACTGCGCACCGAGAGACGTGTCTCAGCCATAGCGCGTCACTTCAATAAAATCAGTTTTTCTTTTCACTTGATAGTTCATGCTTCTTTAATAGTTGTGCAAAATGTTTTACCGCGCAGGCCACAGAGGAAAAACAAAACATTCCTCTACGTCCTCTGCGGTGCAGTTTTCAAAGTTCTCTCGCCCTGGGCAGATAGACTACATCGGGCGGATCTACATGACTCAGTTGCTCAACCAATCTCTTCGCAAGCACCTCGGGCGTTCCGTTAAAGCTCACTAGGCCGGCCTTGCGCGCATGATCGGGCATACTGGAGATAAGACAGCTCTCCGCATCCTGCGCCCATACCACTCCGCCGTGCTCAACAATGCTCTGCCCCCCCTCAACCCGTCATTGCCCATTGCCGCTGAAGATGACGGCCCCGGCGTGACGGCCGAAGCGTTGTGCGACGTTGGTCATGATGGCGTCAATGGAAGGCCGGTAGAGCCGGTCGTCCTCCGTAAAGGGTTTGAGTTCAAGTTGACCCTCGGCATTGATGACCAGATTCTCTTCGACCGGCGCCAGCACCACTTGATGATGACGCAGGCTGTGACCCGACTGAGCGGGTATCACTTGAAATGCAGCAGTGGAATCGAGTTGCTGCGCCAACAGCGTGGCAAACCCCGTTCCGATATGTTGCGCCAGCACAAATGCGATCGGCAGTTCAACGGGGATGGCGTTCAAAAAACTTTTCACCGCCTGCGGACCGCCGATCGAGGCGCCCAGCACCCATACCCGCAGAACCCCCGCGTTCGATAGCGGTATCTTCGGCACAGCCGGTTTAGTCGCTCCCGTCCGGCTGAGCTTGCTCAGAAATTCCTCGCACGGCGATTCGTTAATCACCACCTCAAGCCCGCCCTTTTCCACCAGGGATTGCAGGTTGGTGCGCTGGCGTTCCTGGGCGGAGGCGATGGCGACGCGCAGCTTTTTTCCAGAGGCGCCGCTTATGGCTAATGGAGTGTGGCGATCCGGCTGCCGACTAGGCTATTAATGTTCTTCAACAACTCGCTTTCCTGGTAAGGCTTACCCATGTAGCTGTTCACGCCGATCTGCATGGCGCGCTCACGGTGTTTTTCACCGGTGCGGGAGGTAATCATGATAATAGGGATGTGCTTGAGCCGCGGTTCATTGCGAATCAGGGTGGCGAGTTCATAGCCATCCATGCGCGGCATCTCGATGTCCAGCAACATGACGTCGGGGATATGCTCCTGCAGCAAGGCCACTGCATCCACACCGTCTTTGGCGGTTAACACCTGGATATTATGGCGCTCCAGCAGCCGGGTGGTGACCTTGCGCACGGTGATGGAATCATCCACCACCATCACCGTCATGATGCCCGTGGACGCGGGCATCACCGGCTCTGCGACGGCCTGTTCCGTGGTACGCATCATGTCGAGGCGCACCAGGGCGGGAATATCCAGAATCAAGACCACGCGGCCGTCGCCGAGTATGGTGGCGCCGGTGATGCCGCGCACCGTACTGATCTGCGGGCCGACCGACTTCACCACGATCTCGCGGCTGCCCATGATGGCCTCGACTTGCAACGTCACATAGTGATCGCCCGCGCGCATCATCAACATGGGTAATTTTCTGCGCGGGCCGGGCAGGTAGGGATGGGCGGTTCCCAGCAGCGTGCCCAGATGTATAAAGGTGTACCCCCGCCCGTCCATCTTGTAGGTCGCACCCGGCTGGGTATGAAACTCTTCCAGCTCTTCGTGCGTGACGCGCGTAATGCGTTCGATGCTGGTGAGCGGGATAGCGAACACGTCCTCGCCGACATGCACCAGCAGCGCCTGGTTCACTGAAAGCGAGAGCGGCAAACGCAGCGTGAAGGTGGTGCCCTGGCCCGGCTTGAAGCCGATATCGAGCGTCCCGCCCAGCTGCTTCACTCCGCTGTTCACCACATCCATGCCCACGCCGCGGCCCGAAATCTGGGTGATCTCCGAGACGGTGCTGAAACCGGGCTCCAGGATAAACTGGATCACCTCGTTATCCGTCATATCGGCGCTCTTGCTCAGCAGGCTGCGTTCCTGTGCCTTTTTGCGGATAGCGACGACGTTAAGGCCGGCGCCGTCGTCGCTGATTCGTATCACTATATCCGTGCCTTGCCGCTCCACGCGCAAGGTGATCGTACCGGTTTCAGGCTTGTCGGCGGCGCGGCGTGCCTTGGCCGGTTCAACACCGTGGTCAACCGCATTACGCAGCAGGTGTTCCAGACTGGGCACGATCCTGTCCAGCACCGTTCTGTCGGTCTCTACCTCGGCGCCGAACACGCGCAACTCCACCTGTTTCCCCAAGTCGTGCGCGACCTGCCGGACGATGCGCCGCAGGCGCGGCAAGACCACGGCGAATTGCACCATGCGGGTGCTCATCAAACCCTGTTGCAGATCTGTATTGATGCGGGATTGCTGCAACAGCAGGGTCTCCGACTCGCGCGTCAGATTCTGGAGCTGACCTTCCACGTTTTCGAGGTCGTTGACACCCTCGATCAGGCTGCGTGACAGTTGTTGTATGGAGGAAAAGCGATCGAACTCGAGCGGGTCGAACTCTTCGTCCTGGCGCCCCGTCTCGGCGTAGCGGAACACAATTTGCGCCTCGGTTTCGATCTCGAGCTTGCGGAGTTGCGCGCGCAACCGCGCCACGACCTGATCCATTTCCGACAGGTTGTACTTGAATGAGCCGATCTGCTGTTCCAGACGCGAGCGCGAGATACTGATCTCGCCCGCGAAATTCACCATATTGTCGAGTAGATCGGCGCGCACCCTGATCTGCTCATGCTGGATGCGCGACAGCTGACGATGCTCTTCCTCGGTAGGCTCGAACTCCTCCTGCTCCGCGAGCGCTTCGGCCGGTGCTGCAGCAAGCTCGGTCGCTTCCGGCATTCTGCCTCCCGCGACATTTATACTTCCCTGTACGCCATCGGGTTGCTCCGCCACAGGTTCGAGTTCGGCCGTCTTGACTGGCGCGGGGGCGGTGTCCGGTTGCTCTGGGGGATGGCCGTCAATCAGGCCCTGGATGTGGGCGATCAACTCGGGCGCCGGCGGGATCGGCCGGTTGGCGGCGGCGAGATCGAGCATCTGCAACAGCCGATCCTGGGTCTGCTGCATGAGCGCCAGGAGTTGCGGCGAGACAGGCAGGTGGCCGTCCACGATCGTCGTGATGAGGGATTCCAGGCTATGGCTGAGATCTCCCATCTCGGGGATAGCCGCCATGCGTGCGCCGCCCTTCAGGGTGTGCAATTGCCGTTGCAGCTCCTCCATTAAATCCTTATTGGACGGATCGGCGCTCCACTGTTGCAGAGTGATCTCGCAGGCCTCCAGTATCTCTTTACCTTCTTCGAGAAACACCTCGACAATTTCACTGTCCTTTTCGGCCGCGGCGGACTCACTGAACCGGTTCATCACCGCCGGCGCAGGCCTCTCCTGTTCGATGGCGCTTAACTGATGCGCCAGCTCAACCTCATACAAGGCCGATATGTCGGCCATCAACGCCGTGTTGTTCGGCCAGGAAAATTTGGGGTCTTTTAGCGCCGCGATGGTTTCTTTAGTGAAGGTAATGGCGCGGCGGAACAGGTCAATGATGTGCGGGGTGATGACGGTTTGATTGGCGTTCAACGATTTGACATATTTTTCCAGCAGGCCCGCGGGCGCGGCGATGTCTGGCACGCCCGCCATGCTGGCGCTGCCGTGCAGCGTATGCAGGGTGCGGCTCAATGCATCGGTAACGCGGCACTCGGTCGCTCCCGGCGTCCTGCCTCCCGCGACACTAGTATGTCCCTGTACGTCGGAACCCCGGGCGATGCATTGCTCAATGAATGTCTGAATCTTGTCGAGATACCCGGCCGCCTCTTTACCGAAGATTTCAAGCAGCAATGTATCCATCTGCGGCTCTACTTCGCGCGCCGGTCTGACAATAACCTCCGGCGTGGTCGCTCCCGGCGTCCTGCCTCCCGCGACATTAGTACTTCCCTGTACGTCAGCGGCGGCTTGAGAAATC
The DNA here is from genome assembly GCA_043740145.1 of Gammaproteobacteria bacterium. Classification (GTDB taxonomy): domain Bacteria; phylum Pseudomonadota; class Gammaproteobacteria; order SURF-13; family SURF-13; genus JACPZD01. The sequence continues at coordinate 2,352 of JAYUCX010000045.1, read as the reverse complement.
TCGAGGGCCGGGGACTCTATAGGGATTAGCGGCGCGCCGGATGCCGATAGCGGCTCGGGAAGCAGCGCCTCGTTAGCCGCCGGCAACTCGCTCACCGGCGCGACCACCCCCTGGCTAAAGGAGGCGCTGTCGCTGGGAAGCTGCACCACCGGCGCCGGAGCGGCAGGCGTCTCTACAGGCTGCAGAGCAGCGAGACTGCCGGGCTGGCTCATCGCCTTGGCCTGATCCATCATGGCCTGAAGGTCCAGGGTGGGCGCGGCGCCTCCTCTAAAATGCTCGACCAATTGCGGCAATGCCGCCTGCACCCGCTCGACCAGATCAATGATGGCCTGATGAGCTGGCACGGTATTGTCTATCACCCGGTTGAGCATGTCCTCGAAAGCCCACGCGAATTCACCGATGGCGGTGGCGCCTACCATACGCCCGCTCCCTTTTAAGGTGTGAAACGAACGCCGGATGACGGTCAAGGCCTCGTGATCCTCGGGATTCTTCTGCCAGACGGGGAAATGCGCGGCGATGGTGTCCATCTCCTCTCCCGCCTCCTCAAGAAAGATCTCGGTGATCTCGTCGTCTATATCCGCGGGACGGGCGGCGGGTGTGGCGGGTGTTGACGGCGGGGCCGCCTCGGCCTGTTCCGACGTATAGGGACGTACTAGTGTCGCGGGAGGCAGGACGCCGGGAGCGACCGCAGGTGGCGCTGGCTCGGGTTCGGCGCTGGCCTCGGCCTGGATCCCGGCCGCCGGGGTCAATTCAATAGATTCCAGCGCAGACGCGGAGACTTCATCCGCGACCAAGGCGTGCGCCTCTCCAAACAGGTCACTGGGCGCCAACGCCTCTGCTGCTGCGGGGGGCTGCTCGCCGGCATTGGTGAAGCTGAGCTGGCGCACGCTCTGCTGGGCCATATTAAGAATGGCCTCGCGATCGCTCCGCCCTTCGTCCAGCGCCTCCAGATAGTATTCAACACTGCTGATCACATCGGCCAGGTTATCCAACTGGTGCTGGCTGGGGATGACCTTGCGCTCGATCAGATCCTCGATGATACGTTCCTTACAATCGGACAGGATCTCGGCGGAACGGGTCTCGGACAATATCTGCAAGGCGCCGATGATCTGGTTGAGCAGGGCCGGCACATGCACCAGCAGGTGATGCTGCATGGGCATCACGATAAACACCGTGATGGATTCCTTCACCCGCGAGAGATCGGCCTTGATCTCCTTGACGACCGTCGAGAAGAGCTGCTGGTATTCCGCGCTGGTGAGCAAATCTTCGCTGTCGGCCGGCGCCGGACTTGCGCCGCTTTGCACGGCGGCGGGGTCCTCCGCCGCGCGCGGTTCTTCTTTACCCAAGGCATCGAGAGAAGACTCTACGTAGAGCAAGGTACCGGCCATCTCCATCAACGTCGCCTCATTAACCGGCGCATCACCCTGCACCATCTCCTTAAGCCGGTTAAGCTGATCGAGAATCCGTTTGCGGGCGAGTCCCAGGCCCAGCATGCCGACGGTGTCGGCGATCTGCCGCAGCGGCTCTTCCAGCGACTGCAACTCACTGTTGACCGGCAACTCACTGCGTACAAAGATATCCAGGGTATCCTTGACACGGGACAAATCCTCGCGGATCACCGCCGAGACGGTGCGCAACAGTTCGAGATTGGGACCGGCCAGGCTGGCGCGGGCCTGCTCGATTTCATCTTCCCTGGGCAGCAAGGCGTCGAGATCGAAGGCGTATTTCAAGCCGATCACACGCGTGCCGGACGAGGTGGCTTGGGCCACGTAATAGAGCATGTTCTTCAACAACTCGCGCGGCGGATGGGCGATCAATTCCTCTTCGCCGCCGTCAATCAGGCGCTTGATCTGACTATCCACCTGTCCCAGCAAGAGCTTCACGGAGACGCTCGGCTCCAGGCCGTTTTCCAGCAGGGCCTCGATCAGGCCGTGGGTCACCCACCACAGTTGCACCACCGCACCCTGGCTGGACGCCTCATCCAGACACTGGATGACCTTGTTCAATTCTTTGAGATGCTGCATGGCGGCCGGATTGCGGTACCAGTTCACCAGACTGCGTTGATAGGCGCTGCGCTGCCGCCGCGCCACCGCGCGGATATCCGGCTGGCCCTGAACGACCAACTCCAAGGCCGGGCGCGCGGGCGGCGCGATGCTGAGGTCGGGGGCGAACAGCGCGCCCTGCGAGAGCAGATTCTGACCGCGCGCCGCGCGCAGGTCATTCAACAACGGCAGCAGCACCAGGGGCGTGTCGTGCTGATGGCCGCTCTGCAGGCGCTCCAGGTAATTGGGCAGTTGCAGGATGGCGCGCATCAGGACTTCATAGGCGTCGTCGCGCTGCTGAATTTCTTCC
>JAYUCX010000044.1:0-4658 GCA_043740145.1 Gammaproteobacteria bacterium | reverse complement strand
TTAAAGAAGTTGACGCGCTCGGTGGCCTCATGGCAGTTGCGGCGGATCAGGCAGGCATCCAGTTTCGCATTTTGAATGCAAGCAAAGGCCCGGCGGTGCGCGCGACGCGCGCGCAGGCGGATCGCGTGCTCTACAGGCAGGCCGTGCGTCACGCGCTGGAAGCGCAAGCCAATCTTTCCATTTTTCAGCAAGCCGTGGAAGATTTAATTATCGAAGGTGGGCGCGTCACGGGCGTGGTTACGCAAATGGGCGTGCGTTTCAATGCGCAATGCGTCGTGATGACGGTGGGCACCTTTCTTGCGGGGCGCATTCATATTGGCCTTTCCAATTATCAAGGCGGGCGCGCGGGCGACCCGCCCGCGAATGCACTCTCGCAACGCATGCGCGATTTGCCATTTCGTGTCGGGCGTTTAAAAACCGGCACACCGCCGCGCATAGACGGGCGCACGATTGATTATTCAAAGCTCACACCGCAGCCCGGCGACGAACCGACGCCGGTGTTTTCCTTCATGGGGCGAATCGAAGATCATCCGCGCCAAGTGCCCTGCCACATCACGCACACCAACGAGCGCACGCACGAGATTATTCGTAACGGCCTTGATCGTTCGCCGATGTACACCGGCGTGATCGAAGGTGTGGGGCCGCGCTATTGTCCGTCCATTGAAGACAAGATCGTGCGCTTCGCGGACAAAACTTCGCATCAGATTTTTGTCGAGCCAGAGGGGCTGACCACGCACGAGGTGTATCCCAACGGCATTTCGACCAGTCTGCCGTTTGATGTGCAGCTTGAATTGGTGCGCTCGATCAAGGGGTTTGAAAACGCGCACCTCACGCGTCCAGGTTACGCGATTGAATATGACTATTTCGATCCGCGCGATTTGCAGCCTTCGCTCGAAACTAAGATCATTAACAATTTATTCTTCGCCGGCCAGATCAACGGCACCACGGGCTACGAGGAAGCCGCCGCGCAAGGCATCATCGCAGGCATCAATGCCGCGTTGCGCGTGCAGGACAAAGCCCCGTGGTGTCCGCGCCGCGATGAGGCGTATGTCGGCGTGCTGATTGATGATCTCATCACACGCGGCACGACCGAGCCTTATCGCATGTTCACGAGTCGCGCAGAGTATCGTTTAATGCTGCGTGAAGACAACGCCGATCTGCGCCTGACGCCCAAAGGGCGCGAGCTTGGGTTGGTGGATGATGCGCGCTGGCAGGTGCTTGAAAAAAAGCGCGAGGCGATTGAAAAAGAGCAGCAACGCCTGCGCGCGACCTGGGTGCGGCCAGAATCATTGTCTGCTGACGATGCCGAGCGGGTACTCGGCCAGGCGATAACGCGCGAATATAATCTGCTGGATTTGCTGCGTCGCCCGGATGTCACTTATCGTTCCTTGATGACGTTGCCGGGCGCAGGCGAGGCGTTGGCGGACGACAAGGCGGCCGAACAGGTAGAGATACAAGCAAAATATCACGGCTACATCGAGCGCCAGCACGATGAAATCGCACGTCAGCGCAGGCACGAAGAAACCGCATTGCCGTTGGAGTTTGATTATATGAACGTGCGCGGGTTGTCCAAGGAAATCCAGCAAAAACTGAACAGCCACAAGCCCGCCACGCTAGGCCAGGCGGGCCGTATTTCCGGTGTGACGCCTGCGGCGATCTCGCTGCTGCTGGTGCACATCAAACAGCGCCGCGCGCAGTAACCACATGCCTGAACCATTGCGAGACGCGCAACATAGACTGCTGCGCCTGGGTTTGGAAGAGTTGGGGTTGGTATTGCCCGGAGAGACCGAGCGGCGCCTGCTGGACTACGTGGCACTGCTCGATAAGTGGAACAAGACCTATAATCTCACCGCAGTGCGTGATCCTGTGCAAATGATTACGCATCACATTCTCGATAGTCTGGCGGTGCGGCCGTTTCTGAAAGGGCCGGACATCCTGGACATCGGCACCGGCGCCGGCCTGCCGGGGATTCCTTTGGCCCTCACGTGCCCGCAGTATCAGTTTACCCTGTTGGACAGCAATGCCAAAAAGACCCGCTTTGTGACTCAGGCCAAGGGTGAGCTTGGGCTTGACAACGTGCGGGTGGTGCACGAGCGGGTAGAGAAGTACCGGCCGGCGCAAAAATTCGATACACTGCTTACTCGCGCCTTTGCGAGCCTTGCCGAGATGTTGAGGCTTGCGGGGCATCTCTTAACGGAAGACGGCGAATTTCTGGCCATGAAGGGTAACTACCCCAAAGAAGAGCTGGAGCAGGTCATCTCACCCTTCAAGGTCCTGGAGGTCTGCGATCTGGTTGTGCCCGGCCTGGATGAGCAACGCCATCTAGTGCGCATCACGCGCTTATAAGACAGGGTTTAATGGGAAAAATTATTGCATTGGCCAACCAGAAGGGTGGTGTCGGCAAGACCACCACCGGCATCAATCTGGCCGCGTCGCTCGCCGCTTGCGGCCGGCGCGCGCTGCTGATTGATCTCGACCCGCAAGGCAACGCCACTATGGGCAGCGGGATAGATAAAAACGCGCTGCAATCCTCCGCCTACGAAGTGCTGATGGGCGAGGCCACGGTCGCCGATGCCGCCGTCGAGACGCGCATCAAACGTTTCTTTGTGCTGCCCAGCAACTCCGATCTCACCGCGGCCGAGGTAGAGCTGATGCAGCTTGCGGATCGTGAATCGCGGCTGCGCGCCGCACTGGAACCGGTGCGCGATCATTATGACTATATCCTGATTGATTGCCCGCCCTCCCTGAATATGCTGACGGTCAACGCCCTGGTGGCGGCGCATTCGGTGCTGATTCCCATGCAGTGCGAATATTATGCGCTGGAGGGTCTGTCCGCTCTGCTCAGCACGATAGACAAGATCCGTGAGGCGCATAACCGCACCCTCAAGATCGAAGGCCTGTTGCGCACCATGTTCGACCCGCGTAACAATCTCGCCAACGACGTGGCAGCCCAGCTTACGCAGCACTTCGGCGACCAGGTCTACGCCACCGTGATCCCCCGCAATGTGCGCTTGGCCGAGGCCCCCAGTCACGGGCTGCCGGCGTTGGCCTATGACCGCGCCTCGCGGGGTGCGCTCTCCTATCTGGCCCTGGCCGGCGAGATGATAAAAAAAGACGCCGGGCTGGCTGGTGCGGCCAATGAGGCGGCGTCTGGCGCTGCGGTTTAGAAAAGGAGACGAGGCAAGGTGATAGTCAAGAAACGCGGCCTGGGGCGCGGCCTGGAGGCGCTGCTCTCCGGCGCTCGCGCCAATGAGGAAAAGGGCGGCTCTCAGGGGGCGTTGCGCAATCTGCCGCTCGACGTCATCCAGCGCGGCAAATACCAGCCACGCATGAACATGCACACCGAGAGCCTTGAATATCTCGCCAACTCCATCCGCGCCCAGGGCGTGGTGCAGCCTATCGTGGTGCGCGCGTTAAGCACGCCGGGCAGTTATGAGATCATCGCCGGCGAGCGCCGCTGGCGCGCGGCCCAGCTTGCGGGCCTCACCGAAATCCCGGCGGTCATACGCAATGTGCCCGATCAGGCCGCCATCGCAATAGCGCTTATCGAAAACATCCAGCGCGAAGACCTCAATCCTTTAGAAGAGGCCAACGCACTGCAACGCCTCATCAACGAATTTGATCTGACTCACCAGCGTGTCGCCGAAGAGGTCGGCCGCTCGCGCGCCGCAGTCTCGAATCTGCTGCGCCTGCTCACGCTCAACGAGGATGTGAAACGTCTGCTCGAAGAAGGCAAACTGGAGATGGGCCATGCCCGTGCATTGTTAGGGCTGGAAGGCGGGCCGCAAAGCGAGGCGGCGCACATCGTGGTGGCGAAGGGTCTGTCGGTGCGGGAGACCGAACATCTGGTGCAGCGCTTGCAGGCTCAACCTAAGCCGCGTTCGCCAACGGGCAAACTGCTCGATCCTAATATCCGTAAGCTCCAGGAAGAACTCTCCGAAAAGCTGGGCGCTAGCGTTGTCTTTCAACAGGGTAACAAGGGCAAGGGCAAGCTAGTCATCCAGTACAATAGTCTGGATGAGTTGGAAGGCATTCTGGCCCATATCAAATAGGGCACCTCTAAAAATGCGTCTTTTGTCTTTATGCTGCGTTGGAATTCTGCTCGGTCGCTCCCGGCGTCCTGCCTCCCGCGACACTAGTACGTCCCTGTACGTCGAAATGCGGGGCCGCAAAGCGTCAGACTGCCGTGTACACTGCGCTTTCTCGCAGAATTCCGCCTTGCCTAAAGAAAAAATCCACTATTTTTAGAGGTGCCCTCATGCGGAAGCGAGCAGCGGACGCAGCGTGGTCAACAGACTCTTGAATAGCCCCTTGTTGCGTTGCTCCTCGGAGGCCAACAGCTCCTTCATGTGCTGGCGCTGCATCGGCATGCTGAAGCACGCCGGGCAGTTGTCGCGGATCACCGGTAAGCGTGCTTCCTCCGCAAAGGCCGCGAGCTGGCGCTCGCGCACATACACCAGCGGACGGATCACGCGCACGTCGCCGGCGTCGTTCAGATAATTCGCCTGCATGGTGCGCAGCTTGCCGCCGTGAAACGCGGACATGAGAAAGGTCTCGGCGAGGTCATCGAGATGCTGGGCGAGCGCCAGCACGTTGTAGCCTTGTTTGCGCGCCGCGTCATACATCACACCGCGCTTCATGCGCGAGCAATAGGCGCA
>JAYUCX010000043.1:0-4672 GCA_043740145.1 Gammaproteobacteria bacterium | reverse complement strand
ATCTCACGATGGCGCGCGACGGCGTTCTCGCCCTCCAGCACCTGCATCATCACCGGCCCGGTAATCATGAAATTGACCAGGTCCTTGAAGAACGGCCGCTCCTTGTGGACGGCGTAAAAACCCTCGGCCTGGGCGCGGCTAAGATGCGCCATCTTGGCGGCGATGATCCGCAGACCCGCTTGCTCAAAACGGCTGTATATGGCGCCGATCACGTTTTTCGCCACGGCATCGGGTTTGATGATAGAAAAAGTGCGCTCGAGCACCATTAACTTACTCCCCTTGGGTTGAAATTAAAAGTCACGATAGGTAAATGGCTTTATTTATTGAAAATTAAGGCATTTTACCTTAAGCGGGCAACCTTAAGCAATGCCAGCGTGACGGTCCTTAAGCGCCTTGGCTTGACCGCTTGATTGTCACAGAGATATAACACGAAGGGTGGTAGAGTCAATCTGCAAGCAAAACGCTTGATAAATCCCCCGTTCTCCCCTTTCAAAGGGGGGCGGAGGGGAGGGGAGCCTAACATAGGGATCTACGCAGCGGCCCAGGGCTTGAAGCGGATGAGGAGTTCTTGAAGTGAGGTGATGAGATAATCAATGTCGTTGCGGGTATTGCCTATCCCCAGACTGACGCGTAGCACGTTCTGTTGCAGTCGGCGCTCCACGCCCATCGCCACTAAGACGTGGCTGGGCTGGAAACTGCCACTGGTGCAGGCGGAACCGCTGGAGATGTAAATACCTTTACCATCGAGATTTTCGATTAAGGTCTCGCCGGAAAATTCTGGAATGCTGCACAGCACGGTGTTGGGCAGACGCTCGGCACGCTCGGCGAAAATCACCAAGCCAGGGATTTGGTGTAGGTGCTGCTCTAGATAATCGCGCAAGCTCCGCAAGAATACAGAGCGCTGTTCCAATTCCTTCGTCGCCAACTCCGCCGCGGCGCCAAAACCGACAATCGCTGCGACATTTTCGCTGCCGCCGCGCAGCGTCTTGCCGCCGCCGTGTATCAAGGGCCGGAGTTCGACGCCGTCGGCCACGACTAGGGCGCCGATTCCCTTTGGACCGTAAAGTTTGTGCGCGGAGAGGCTCATCAACTGTACTCCCAGCGCGGCAAAGTCCACCTTGATCTTGCCGGCTGCCTGGGTGGCATCGGTGTGGAAAACGATTCCGGCCTTGTGGGTGGCCTTACTCAACGAGGCGATGTCTTTCAGGACACCGGTTTCGTTGTTAGCCAACATGATGGAGACGAGCCGGGTGTTGGGATGAAGGTGTTCTTGTAATGCGGCGGTGGTGACTCGCCCCTCGCTATCCGTGGGCAACCCGTCCTCGTCCCAGCCCTGCTCAGCCAGGGCTTTCACGGGGCTGCGCACCGAGGCGTGCTCGACGGCGCTGATTAAAATGCGTCCCTTTTCGTACTGCGCTGCAATGCCCTTAATGGCCAGATTGTTGGCCTCGGTGCCGCTGCCGGTAAAAATGATTTGCTGTGGCTTGGCGTTGACGAGTTCCGCCACGTGCTCACGCGCCTGGTCTACAGCAGCACGCGCGGCGCGTCCGAGAGTATGGGCACTGGAGGCGTTGCCATACTGATCGCGGAGATAGGGCAACATCGCGTCCAACACCCCTTCAGCCAGCGGGGTGGTGGCGTTGTGGTCGAGGTAAACGGGCATCAGCCGGGGATGACGGCCTCTTTGAGACGCGCCGGTTTAGCCTGTTCGCGGGGGAAAAAATGCAGGAGTTCTTCCTGACGCGCGGAGACTTCTTTGACACCACGGCGTTCGATCAACTGGGCCAGGCTGATGTCATTCAAAAACTCATGAATCTGATTGCTGAGATCGGACCATAAATCGTGGGTAAGACAACGTTCTTCAGCCTGACAATTCATCTTGCCGCCACAGCGGGTAGCGTCCACTTTTTCGTCCACCGCGCTGATCACATCGGCGACCGAGATCGCGCCCGTTGGATGGCCTAATCTGTAGCCGCCGCCCGGGCCGCGCGCGCTTTCCACCAAGCCCTGTTTGCGCAGTTTGGCGAAGAGCTGTTCGAGATAGGAGAGTGAGATGTCTTGACGGCGCGCGATGTCGGCGAGCGTGACTGGTTTCTGCTGCTGGTGAATGGCCAGATCCAGCATCGCCGTTACCGCGTAGCGGCCCTTGGTGGTTAATCGCATAGCACTATCTCCTTCAATAATTAACAACCAGCCGAATGAATTCGGCCCTACAGTTCTATGGGGGTGGTCAGGGGCTTGTCCTTATCCGTTTGCATGTCAGACATTTCCACGTCCGGCAGCTTGACCTCCTCGATCTGCGCGCCTAACTGGCGCAGCGCCCGGTTCATCGCCTCGATCTGCTTATCCATCACGTGCACATGATCGAGCAGCGTATCAATGGCGTTGGCCACCGGGTCAGGCATGTCCTGGGTGGTGCCGTAGGCCTCGAAACCGATTTTCTTGGCGAAATCCTTGCGCCGCAGGGCTTCTTCGGCGGTGGAGCGCTTGACGACATGCCCCGGGATACCCACCACCGTCGCGCCGGAGGGGACGTCTTTGGCCACCACCGCATTGGAGCCGATGCGCGCGCCCTCCCCCACCGTGATCGGACCCAATACCTTAGCGCCCGCGCCGACTACGACATTGTTGCCCAGGGTGGGATGCCGTTTTCCCTTGCGCCAAGTGGTGCCGCCCAGGGTCACGCCGTGATAAAGCGTGCAGTCATCACCGATCTCGGCGGTCTCGCCGATCACCACACCCATACCGTGATCTATAAAGAAGCGCCGGCCGATGGTCGCGCCGGGATGAATCTCTACACCGGTGAACCAGCGCGCCACGGTGGACAGCCAGCGCGCCAGCCACTTCCAGTTCGCGCGCCACAAACGGTGGGTCAGCCTGTGCCACAATACCGCATGCAGCCCCGGGTAAGTGGTCAACACCTCCCAGGTAGTGCGCGCTGCCGGATCGCGCTCAAAGGTGCAGCGGATATCTTCCCGTATACGTTCGAACATACCCTATTATATATCCTACTAATTTTGTCAACAATGCCTATTATTCGCGTCTGAGTTTATTTTTGGCCTGCGCGGCGGCCAATATGCCCCGCAGGATATTGACCTCGATCTTGTCCAATTGGGGACGGTTGAATAAGCGCCGCAACCGCCGCATCAACTGGCGCGGGTTGGCCGGGTCGAGAAAATCAATATCCATCAAGGCCTGCTGCATGTGGCTATAGAGCAGCTCCATCTCTGCTGCGGTGGCGGGGACCTCTTCGGTTTCGCTGGCTTCATGTAGAGCGGGCTCCAGACTCGCCAGCAGAATCTCATAGGCCAGAATTTGCACGGCGGCGGCGATATTGAGGGAGCTGAAATCAGGGTTGCTGGGGATGCGCACCAGGGCGTTGCAGCGCTCCAATTCGCTATTGGTAAGACCGGAATGTTCGCGCCCGAATACCAGCGCGACGGGTGCGCGGGCGCACTGTGCGATCACCTGCCGCGCACACTCGCGTGGCGTCAGCTCCGGCCAGGCAATAGTGCGCTGCCTGGCACTGGCGCCGATCACCAGGCCGCATCCGGCCAGTGCCGCGTCCAGCGTATCGAAGACCTGCGCGTCCTCCAGAATGCCATCCGCACCGGAGGCACGCGCGGTAGCCTCGGCGCTGGGAAAGGTCCTCGGCTGCACCAGGTAAAGACTCGACAGCTTCATGGTCTTCATGGCGCGCGCGCAGGCGCCGATGTTGCCGGGATGGGATGTATTCACCAAAACGATGCGGATATTTGAAAGCATGACACACGATACAAGATACAAGGGGAAAGGGGAAAGGGATCACCCAAAGAACCTTATTTAGTCAGAGGCCTGTATTTTTCCCCTTTTATCTTGTATCTTTTCCCTTTTCCCTGGTTCTCAAGCAATGCACCCCCTGCTCAATATCGCGGTACGCGCCGCCCGCGCCGCCGGCAACACCATCGCGCGCGCGGTTGATCGCTTGGATAGCTATGAAGTCTCGCTCAAGAGTAAAAACGATTACGTCAGCGAGGTGGACCTGCTCGCCGAGCAGGATATCATCAAGGTCATCCGCAAGGCCTATCCCAGCCACTCCATTTTAGCCGAAGAGAGCGGCGCACACGCGGGTGACGACTATCAATGGATCATTGATCCGCTGGACGGTACCACCAACTTTCTGCACGGCTTTCCGCAGTTTGCCGTGTCCATCGCCGTCCAGCATAAAGGCGAGCTTGAGCACGCCGTGATCTACGATCCCCTGCGTCAGGAGTTGTACACCGCCAGCCGGGGCGCCGGGGCGCAACTCAATGATCGCCGCCTCCGCGTGACCAAGGCTAAAACACTGGATGGCACATTGCTCGGCACCGGTTTTCCTTTTCGCAAAACCGAACACCTGGACGCCTATCTGCACATGTTCAAGGAGCTCACACTGCTCACCGCCGGCATCCGCCGCGCCGGTTCCGCTGCGCTCGATCTCGCCTATGTGGCTGCGGGCCGCCTGGACGGTTTTTGGGAGATCGGCCTCGCGCCTTGGGACATGGCGGCGGGTGCCCTGCTCATCACCGAGGCGGGCGGGATGGTGGGAGACTTCGGCGGCGGACAGGATTTTTTGGCCACCGGCAACATCGTGGGCGGCAGTCCCAGGGTCTACAAGGCCCTACTTAAGACCCTTCACCCCTATCTCACCGCA
>JAYUCX010000042.1:0-11000 GCA_043740145.1 Gammaproteobacteria bacterium | reverse complement strand
ATGCGGGCGAGGTCGCCGCGCAAGCCTTGTATCGCGGTCATGCACTCACCGCGCACTCCCCAGCCGTTCGCGAGCACATGGAGCGCGCCGCACAGGAGGAAACAGATCATCTTGCCTGGTGCGAACAGCGCGTGCAAGAGCTGGGCAGTCACACCAGCGTTTTGAATCCGCTTTGGTATGCGGGTTCATTCATGCTCGGCGCGACGGCCGGGCTGGCGGGTGATAAATGGAGTCTGGGTTTTGTCGCGGAGACTGAACACCAAGTGGTCAAACATCTGGAGGATCACTTGATGCGCCTGCCCGCCGAGGATGAGCAGAGCCGGGCCATCTTAGAGCAGATGTGCAAGGACGAGGCGCAACACGCGACGGTGGCTATCGAGGCCGGTGCAGCAGAGTTGCCGGAAATGGTGAAGAAGGCAATGGCGCTGACATCCACCGTAATGACCCGTAGCGCTTATTGGTTATAAACGAGGTTTGGCCTTCGCCGCCGTCTTCGGGGGCTTTTTCTTTTTCTTCAGCTTTAACACCCCGCTCTTTTTCAACTTACCCATCTTGGGTATGTTGCGCCCATAAAAAATCTCCGCCATTTCGTGTTTTAAGCGCTGCTTGATGAGCTTGCGTTCCTCTTGTTCGAGACCATCTTTGATCATACCGAACAGGTAGTTGTTGAGGTCGAACTCCTTGAGCAGCATCTTGGTGTGGAAGCTATTCTCCTGATAAACGTTGACGTCTATCATCTGATAGCGGTCGCGAGTCACCTTGGCGATGAAGTTTTGGATAGAGTTGATCTTGTGGTCAATAAAGTGCTTTTTACCGGAGACATCGCGGGTATAGCCGCGCACCCGGTAGTCCATGATGACGATGTCCGAGTCAAAGCTGTGCACCAGATAATTCAATGCGCGCAGCGGTGAGATGCGCCCGCAGGTGGAGACGTCAATATCGGCGCGGAAGGTGCTGATGCCGTTGTCGGGGTGGCTCTCCGGGTAGGTGTGCACGGTCACGTGGCTCTTGTCCAAATGGGCGACCACCGCCTCGGGCAGCGGGCCGGGGGCCTCCTCCATGCTGGGCAGCACGGCCTGCGGGATGTGCTCCTCGGAGATCAGCATGGTCACGCTGGCGCCTTGCGGGTCGTAGTCCTGGTGCGCGATGTTGAGGATGTTGGCGCCGATGATGTTGCATACTTCGGTGAGGATGCTGGTAAGGCGTTCGGCGTTATACACCTCGTCAATATATTCGATGTACTCGCTGCGCTGCTTGGCGGTCTTGGCGTAGCAAATATCGTAGATATTGAAGCTCAGCGTCTTGGTCAGGTTGTTAAAGCCGTGCAGCTTGAGCTTCTTGAGCGGCTTCACCATGCCGGACACCTCGTGGTCATTTTATAAGTCATGGGTGCAGAGATCCGTTATTTTTGAGCCAGGCGGGGATGAAAAATGAATTGCAGGGTGTTGCCATCCGGGTCTTGGCAGTAAAAGCTGCGCGAACCGTCGCGGTGGTCGCGCGGCGCGGCCTTGATGGTCACCTGATGAGCACGCAGGTAATCGTGCCAGGCGTCCACCTGCTGCGGGGCGTTGACGATGAACCCCAGGTGGTCGAGGCGTTGATGGGCCGGTGGGTCAAACGCAGCGGGATTATGGTGTAAGGCCAGGTTGTCGTGGCCGGAGGTGAGATAGAGATTGCTGGCATCCGGCCGCCAGTCTACCTGCATACCGAGCAGGTCAACGTAAAAGCGTTCGCAGGCCGCCAGGTCATGCACCTTAAGGGCGAGGTGGCGGAGGCCGGCGAGAGGTTGAGGTCGCGCTGCGGTCACCGGTCTTTAGTCCGCCTGAACGATTTCATAATCATGGGTCAACTCCGCGGTTTTGTTCAGCATCATGGAGACCGAGCAATATTTCCCGGCGGACAGCTCCACCGCGCGTTTGACCGATTCTTCCTTAACGTCCTTGCCGCTCACGATATAGTGCAGGTGGATCTTGGTGAAGACCTTGGGCACGGTCTCGGCGCGTTCGGCGGTGATATCCACGACGCAGTCACTGATGACCTCGCGTTTCTTGCGCAAGATATCCACCACGTCGAAGGCGGTGCAGCCGCCCAGACCCAGCAGTACCATCTCCATCGGGCGCACGCCCAAATTTTGTCCACCCGACTCCGGCGGGCCGTCCAGCACCACCGAGTGGCCGCTGCCGCTTTGTGCGACGAACAAACTGTTTTCCACCCACTTCACGCGCGCTTTCACGAAACTATTATGCCGTGTTTTCAGCACGGCACAACTGGTTTGAATAAATCGGCCAGCGCTGCGCCCGGATCAGACGCCACCATGAACGCCTCACCCACCAGAAAGGCATGTACGCCATGTTTGCGCATCAGCGCGACGTCCTTCGGAGTATGAATTCCGCTCTCGGTGACTACGGTGCGGCTGCCGGGAACTTTATCGAGCAAGTCGAGAGTGGTGGAGAGCGTGGTTTCAAAGGTGCGCAGATTACGGTTGTTGATGCCGATGAGTTTGGTGTTGAGCGCCAGGGCGCGCTCCAGCTCCTCTGAGTTATGTACTTCAACCAGCACGTCCATGCCGAGGTGTGCAGCGAGGCCGGTGAGATCATGTAACTGCGCATCACCCAAGGCGGCGACGATGACCAGGATGCAGTCCGCGCCCAAGGCGCGCGCCTCGTATATCTGGTAAGCATCTATCGTGAAGTCCTTGCGCAGCACGGGAAGCTTGGTCGCCGCGCGCGCCTCTTGCAAATAACTGTCGTCACCTTGAAAAAAATCACGATCGGTGAGCACCGACAGACACGCCGCGCCCGCGCGTTCATACGATTGCGCGATCTCGGCGGGGCGGAAGTCGGCGCGCATCACGCCTTTGCTTGGCGAGGCCTTTTTGATCTCGGCAATCACCGCCGCCTCGCCGCGTTGGATTTTTGCTTCGATGGCGGCCACAAAACCACGCGGCGCGGGAGCCTCTGCGGCGCGTTGGCTCAAGGCGCGCAACGGCAGCGCGCGGCTGCGCTCGGTCACCTCTTCGGCCTTGCGTCTGAGAATTTTTTGCAGGATGTCGGGCGGTGCGGTCATGTTTTAATAAGGCTCTACACAAAGACGCAAAGACACGAAGATTTTTAGATATATATATCTTTGCGTTCTCTGCAACTTGGCGTCTTTGCGTGCGGTTATCACTTAAAACTCTGGGTAAAGCTAATCAGTGCTGCGAATTTCTCCCGCGCCGCGCCGCTGGCGATAACCGCCTGCGCTTTACGCACGCCCTGCTCCAGGGTAGGCTCGATGCCCGCCACGTAAATTGCCGCGCCGGCGTTCAACGCTACGATGTCGGTGGCCGGGCTCGGCGTGTCGTCCAGCACCGCGCATATTAAGCTCAAACTTTGCTTGGGGCTCGTCACCACCAGGCTCGCCACATCGGCGCGCATGATGCCGAACTCCTCCGGTGTAATCACATAGTGGGTGATCGCCCCGTCTTTGAGTTCAGCGACGTGCGTGGGCGAGGCTATGCTGATCTCATCCATGCCATCCTCGGCGTTCACCACCATTACATGATGGCTGCCCAGGCGCGCGAGCACTTCGGCCAAGGGTGTCACCCAATCTTTGTCCCACACGCCCACCACTTGATTGCGCGCGCCGGCGGGATTGGTGAGGGGGCCCAGTAAATTAAAAATGGTGCGCACGCCCATCTCGCGGCGCGGCGCAATAGCGTGCTTCATCGCGCCGTGGTACTTGGGCGCGAACAAAAAACCCACGCCGATCTTCTCTATGCACGCGGCAACCTGCTCGGGTGTCAAATCGAGGTTCACGCCCGCCGCTTCCAGCACGTCGGCGCTGCCCGATTTGCTGGACACCGAACGGTTGCCGTGCTTGGCGACCTTGGCGCCCGCCGCAGCGGCGACCAGCGCGCTCGCGGTGGAGATGTTGAAGGTATGCGCGCCGTCGCCGCCCGTGCCGCAGGTGTCCACCAGGTGCTCCACATGCGCCTCAACCTTCGTGCACAGTTCACGCATCACGCGCGTCGCGGCGGCGATCTCCTCGATGGTCTCACCCTTCATGCGCAGGCCGATCAAGAAGCCACCGATCTGCGCGGGCGTGGCCGCCCCGCTCATGATGGTTTCCATGACGGTGGTCATCTCGTCCTCGGATAAGTCACGCCGCTCGGTGGCGGCGCGGATGGCGCTCTGCATGTCCATGGCTCACGAATCCAGAAAATTTTTCAGCAGGTCGTGGCCGTGTTGCGTGAGGATGGACTCAGGGTGAAACTGAACGCCTTCGACGTTGAGCGTCTTGTAGCGCACGCCCATGATCTCGTCCATCTTGCCTTGCGCGTCTTGTGTCCACGCGGTGACCTCCAGACACTCCGGCAGCGTTGCCTTTTCAATCACCAGCGAGTGATAGCGCGTGGCCTCAAATGGATTGGGTAAGCCCTTAAAGACGCCTTTGTCAATGTGATGAATCATGGAGGTCTTGCCGTGCATCAGTTCGCGCGCGTGCACGATCTTGCCGCCGAACGCCTGGCCGATGCTCTGGTGGCCGAGGCATACGCCGAGTAGCGGTATTTTTCCAGCGAACTCTTTGATGGCGTCCACCGATACGCCCGCCTCATTGGGCGTGCACGGCCCCGGCGAGATCACGATGTGCGCGGGCGCGAGTTTTTTGATTTCGGCGAGCGTGATCTGGTCGTTGCGAAACACGCGCACGTCCGCGCCCAGCTCACCCAAGTATTGCACCAGGTTGTAGGTGAAGGAGTCGTAGTTGTCGATCATCAGGAGCATGGTGTTACCTCCGTCCCTTCGGCAGGGCTTAGGACAGGCGTGGCATCGAGACCCTTTGAGGCCGTTACCGCCGCGCTTACCAAGGCGCGCGCCTTATTCATGGTCTCTTCCCATTCCTGACGCGGCACCGAATCCGCGACGATGCCCGCGCCCGCCTGCACGTGCAGCATACCGTCTTTGAGGACGGCAGTGCGGATCGAAATCGCGGTGTCCATGTTGCCGTTCCAGCCGAGATATCCCACCGCGCCGGAATAGACGCCGCGCTTCACCGGTTCCAGTTCGTCAATGATTTCCATGGCACGGATTTTTGGCGCACCGCTCACCGTGCCTGCCGGAAAAGTAGCGCGCAAGGCGTCCAACGCCGTCATGCCTTTTTTTAAGCGCCCCGCGACGTTGGAGACGATGTGCATGACGTGTGAATAGCGCTCGATGATCATTTTCTCCGTGAGCTTCACGCTGCCGGTCTCGGCGACACGCCCCACGTCGTTGCGCCCCAAGTCTATCAACATCAAATGTTCAGCGCGCTCTTTCGGATCGGCGAGCAGTTCGGCTTCCAGTGCGCGATCTTCCGCTTCGGTGATACCGCGCTTGCGCGTGCCGGCGATGGGGCGCACGGTAATCACGCCATCTTCCAGGCGCGTCAAGATCTCCGGCGAGGAGCCGACCACATGAAAATCGCTGAGATTAAGATGAAACATATAGGGCGAAGGATTTAAGGTGCGCAGCGCGCGATAGAAATTCAATGCACTGCCCTGATATGGCGCAGACAGGCGCTGCGCCAGGACGACTTGCATAATATCGCCTTCCACGATGTAGTGTTTGGCGTGCGCGACCGCTTCTTCAAAGCCCGCCTGGGTGAAGCCGGAGACGAAATCTGTCTCGCGCACTGGCGTGGCAGAGCTGTCCGGCGGCCGCGGCGTGGCGCGTTGCAACTGCTCACACAATTCATCGAGCCGCGCGTGTGCCTTGTTCCAGGCATTCTCTATCGCCGGGTTGACATGAATCACCAGATACAGCTTGCCGCTCAAATTATCGAACACGACCACTTCGTCCGATACCATGAGCAAGATATCCGGTGTGCCGAGCGCGTCGGGTTTTGTGCACTTGGCCAAGCGCGGCTCGATATAGCGCACCGTATCATAACCGAAGTAACCGACCAGCCCGCCGGTGAAGCGTGGCAGTCCCGCCGCGGGCGCGATTTTGTAGCGCGCCTGAAATTGCTCGATCCAGGTCAGCGGATCGCCGCTCTGCATGCGCTCAGTAATCGCACCGTCTTTTTCCACCGTAATGTCATGACCGGAGACGCGCACGATGGTGCGGCAGGGGAGTCCGATGATGGAGTAGCGCCCCCACTTCTCGCCGCCCTGCACCGATTCGAATAAATACGAATAGGGCGCGTCGGCGAGCTTGAGATAGGCGCTTAAGGGTGTGTCGAGGTCCGCCAGGACCTCGCGTACCAGCGGAATGCGGTTATAACCCTGGCGCGCCAGGGTTTGAAAGAGTTTTGGTGTCATGTGTCATGTGTGTTGCTTATCGAGATAAGGGTAGTTGCGGAAAAATGGCAAAGCGCCGCCCTGCGGCGTGCTATCAGGCACGCCATCGCGTTTGCACGAATTGTCCGTTCCGTTTCATATCCTGTTAAGCAACTGCCGTTTGATCTGGATTGCTGAGGAACCTTTGATGTGTCAGAGGTATCCTGCGATACAGGGACATATTGCCATTCTTCAATCGCGTTAAGCGATTGAAGAATGAAGAAAAACGCCTATAGAATTCACTAGGGTCACACTTTTCGTTTTTCGTCTCTGAAAAACTCCATGGATGGATTTTTCAGAGTTTCCCTAAGTAGCAGAGGTAATTCTACCAAAGAATCTATCACCGCGTCAGGCTGGGCGGCGCGGATGTCCTGGCCGTGATTATAACCATAGCTCATACACACGATCGTAAAACCGGCGGCGCGCGAGGCCTTCACGTCGCTCACCGAATCGCCCACCATCAGCGCGTGTTCCGGTTGCACGCCGAAAAACCGCGCGGCGTGCAACAAGGGCTCCGGGTGCGGTTTCTGCTGCGGGAGGGTGTCGCCGCTGATGACGATGGCGAAATTACTTCTGATCCCCAGTTTTTCCAGCAAGGGCTCTGTGAATTGCGCCGGTTTGTTGGTGACACAACCCATCCTATAACCCGCGTCCTTGAGCAGGGCCAGCCCTTCCTTCACCCCTGGGTAGAGGTGGCTGTCCACACAGGTATGCTCCGCGTACAATGCCTTGAAGATGGGCAGGGCGCGTTCATACAGCGCCTGATCGGCCTCACCGTCCATGTTGCCGGTGAGCGCGCGGTGCACCAGGCGCACTATGCCGTTGCCCACCCATAGCCGGACGCGCGCTTCGCCGCGCGGCGACATGCCAAGCGCCTCCATCGTTTTATCCACGCAATAGGCGAGATCCGGCACACTGTCTACCAGCGTGCCGTCTAAATCTATCAACACCATCTTGGGTTTTTTTAACGTCATGAGGTTAAGGCAGTAGCAAGTTGCAAGTGACAAGTAGCAAGAAAGTAAACGGCCTTGCTACTTGCTACTTGCTACTTTCTTTAATTCAGCGCGCATCTGCGCGATGGTGGCCTGGTAATCCTTGGTGGAGAAGATCGCCGAACCCGCGACGAAGGTGTCAGCGCCGGCCTCAGCGATCTCGCGGATGTTGTCGGTCTTCACGCCGCCGTCTATTTCCAGGCGGATAGGGTAGCCGGACTCGTCAATCAGCCGGCGCACCTCGCGCAGCTTGGGCAGGGTTGCAGGGATAAAACTCTGGCCGCCGAAGCCGGGGTTGACCGACATGAGCAGGATCATGTCTACTTTGTCCATCACGTATTTCAGATGATCGAGCGGTGTGGCGGGGTTGAACACCAGGCCGGATTTGCAGCCGAGGCTACGCACCAGCTGCAGCGAGCGGTCTATGTGCTCTGTGGCCTCGGGGTGAAAAGTGATATACGTGGCGCCCGCCTTGGCGAAGTCCGGGATGATGCGATCCACCGGTTTCACCATCAGGTGCACGTCTATCGGCGCGGTGACACCGTGCTTACGCAGCGCTTCACATATCAGCGGGCCGATGGTGAGGTTGGGCACATAGTGATTATCCATCACGTCGAAGTGCACTAGGTCGGCGCCGGCCTTGAGCACGGCGTCAACTTCTTCACCCAGGCGCGCAAAGTCCGCCGAGAGGATGGAGGGGGCGATGAGGTAAGGCATGGGTATCCTGCTACCGGTTAGTGTGTGGGCCACACTCTAACCGATTACGCCAAAATTTTCATCTGGCCTAGATTAACGAGCAATGCGGATTCCCACGGTTGAGGGGCGCTGATGGCGTAACCCTGTGCTCCTTCTCGGCGAGCTGCAGGTTGCTGATGTAAGTGCGGAACTCCGCGCGGGTGACGACTTCGCTGGCGGAGAACAAGGCGCGCGTGGCCCGTAAGACGTCTATGTAGCGATCCATGCGCCGCTCCAGCGAGACGCGCGTGGTCTCCACCGCTGCATCAAAGCGGACTTTGGCCTGGGCCTCCACCATCACGTGTTGCGATACGCCTCCACGCCGGTGACCAGTAGGCCGACCAGCAACACCCCATACGGCAACCACTGACAATCCTTTGATATCAAATTTATTCAGTGGCATGGGAGCTAGGGGCTAGGGATTGGGGGTGTTGTGTTGTACCCAGCGCGCGCAGTCGTCGAGCATTTCTTGTTTCCAAAACGGCGCGCGGTTCTTCAGTTCTTCGATCAGATAGCGGCAAGCGTCGAAGGCCGGCGCGCGATGCGCCGCCCACACCGCCACCAGCACGATGGGATCATTAGGCTGGAGCGCGCCGTAACGATGGATGATGAGGTTGTCCACGATGTCCCAGCGGCGCGCGGCTTCGCTGCTAATCGTATCCAGGTGCTTTTCCGTCATGCCTGGATAGTGCTCCAGCTGCATGGCGCGCACGCTGTCAACTTCGTTAAAGTCCCGCATGGCGCCGACAAAAACGGCGCTGGCGCCGTACTTGCCGGCGGGTATTGTCTGGGTTTGATACGCGGCCAGTTCGGCCCAGGGGTCGAAGGCTGTGTCACGCACAAAAATGGCCATATATTACCTCATAACTCACAGCCACAGGGGCTACGAGTGAGGCGTAAGGGGTGAGGAGTGAAGGGAACACCACTTTACACCTCACGCCTTACCCATCGCTTCTAATCACCCACCCGTCACCGGTGGAAAAAACGCCACCTCATCGCCGTCATGTACCGCCTGCGAGAACGACCGATACTCCTGGTTGACGGCCGCCAACAGATTAGCGGGAATGGGCTGAGCGCCACTCACGCGCCGCCAGACATCCGCCACGGTGAGCGCCGCATCGGCCGTGAGCGTTTCCTCGGCATGCCCCATGCGCTCGCGCAGACTGGCGAAATACTTTACTCTAATGGTCATTGTCAAAGTTTATCATTTATCAATATGAGCAAATTGACTCACCTCAACCAAGCCGGCGAGGCGCGCATGGTGGACGTAGGCGACAAGCCCGCCACCCGTCGCCGGGCGCGTGCCGAGGGCCGTATCCGCATGAAACCTGAAACACTGGCCCTCATTCGTGAGGGCGGCCACGGCAAGGGTGATGTACTGGCCGTGGCCCGCATCGGCGCGATCATGGCCGCCAAGAAGACGGCGGAACTGATCCCGCTGTGTCATCCGCTGCCGCTTAGCAGGGTCGAGGTCGAATTTGAGCTTAGGCCCGATGAGCAGGCGGTGTATTGCCGCGCCACCGTCGAGACCACCGCTCAGACCGGCGTGGAAATGGAGGCGCTCACCGCGGTCCAGATCGGCTTGCTTACTGTTTACGACATGTGTAAATCGATGGATCGCGGTATGACCCTGGAGTGCATCCGCCTGCTGGAAAAGTCCGGCGGCCGCTCCGGCGAGTGGCGCGCAGAATAAGTTCTAAACGGGACGGGTTGCGGCCGCCAACCCCTTGGCTTCTGAACCCACCACCGGCATACGCCAAGGCGAGTCCTTCAGCCAGGCGGCAAACTCCGCTGGCGCCAGGGCCTGGCTGATGTAATAGCCCTGCGCCATATCGCAGCCCAGCTCGTTCAGCATCTCCCAGGTCTCTTGCCGTTCGACGCCCTCGGCGACCACTCGCAGGCCCAGATTATGGGCGAGGTCTATGGTGGAGCGCACAATCACCTCGTCATTTTTGTCGGTAGACATGTGCATGACGAATGATTTATCAATCTTGATGGTATCAACCGGGAGCTTTTTAAGATACGACAACGAGGAGTAGCCCGTGCCGAAGTCGTCTATGGCGAGTCGCACGCCCATGGCGTCGAGACGCGTCAAAATATTGAGGGCGCGCACCGGGTCGGTCATGATCATGCTCTCGGTGATTTCCAGCTCCAGCCAACCGGCCGGCACGCTCCAGTTTTCCAGCATCCGGGCGATACTTTCGGCAAGCTGCGGTTCGGGCAGGTTGCGCGCCGAGAGATTGACGGCCACGCTGAGATTGAGACCGGCCTCACGCCAGCTCGCGCACTGGCGCAGCGCGGTATTGAGACTCCACTGCGTCAAGGGCTTGATCAACCCGGTGCGCTCCGCGAGAGGGATAAACTTGTCCGGCATGATGAGCCCCTGCTGCGGATGATGCCAGCGCGCCAGGGCCTCGGCGCTCACCACGCAGCCGCTCTTGAGGTCTATCTTGGGTTGATAGTACAGCGCAAGCTGCTGGTTCTCGATGGCGTGACCGAATTCGCCGGTCAGGGCGAGCTGCGCCATGCTGTGCTGGTCATGCTCGCTGTCGTAGAGGGCATAGCTCGTATTAGCACGCTTGGCCATGTACATCGCCACATCGGCGTGCCGCACCAAGGTGGTGCCGTCGGCGCCGTGAGTGGGGAACAGTGCGATGCCGATACTGCCGCCTATATCCAGGATATGCCCCTGGATGGGGAAGGGCAACTTGAGAGCGTCCAGTATTTTGCGCGCGGCCAGGGCGGCCTTTTCGGCGTCCGCCGACGGCAATAACACGGCGAACTCGTCGCCGCCCAGGCGGCCCACTGTATCGGATTTGCGCAGGGTATTTTGCAGGCGCACCGCGACCTGTTGCAGCAACAAGTCGCCCATATGATGGCCCAGGGTATCGTTGACCTCTTTGAAACTGTCGAGATCCATGATGAGCAGGGCGAGCGAGCGCGTCTGACGCTTGGCGCTCAGGATGGCCTGCTGC
>JAYUCX010000041.1:0-11058 GCA_043740145.1 Gammaproteobacteria bacterium | reverse complement strand
ATTCAAATTCTGGTCGCGCGCCGCCTCGGTGTTGCTTTGGGTGAGCAGCCGCTCCGGGTTGTAACGCATGTCCTGCAAGTAACCGGCCGGGCTGGCGCGGAACTGATCCTCGTCCGTGTCGTCTTGGGCGTCGAAGGGTACGTCCTGATGGCTGAGACGCCCCTCCATTTCCTTCACGTTCGCGGTCGACACGTTCAGATTGGCGGCGAGGGACTCGATCTCGTCCTGGTTCATCCAGCCGGTGTGGGTGCGCGACTTGCGCAAATTGAAGAACAACTTGCGCTGTGCCTTGGTGGTCGCCACCTTGACGATGCGCCAGTTGCGCAGGACGAACTCGTGGATTTCGGCGCGAATCCAGTGCACGGCAAACGACACCAGACGAACCTTCATTTGGGGGTCGAATCGGCGCACCGCCTTCATGAGGCCGATGTTGCCCTCCTGGATCAGGTCGCCCAAGCCCAAACCATAACCGGAATAGCCCCGCGCAATGTATACCACGAAGCGCAGGTGAGCCATAATGAGTCGCTGCGCCGCGCCGAGATCGTTATGCTCTTGCAGACTGACCGCCAAGGCAAATTCTTCCTCGGCGCTCAGCACCGGCACCGCGTTCGCCGCGCGGATATAGGCATCCAGGCTGCCTATCGGAGTCGCTAATTGGAGATCAAAGTTCTGTTTCATCGTCTTACCTCAGTGTAACGGCTCGATTCTACCATGCCACGGCGAGTTTGCAGCTGATCTATCCATTACCAAACCCCAGGAATGATAAAAACCACTGATATTTCAAGTATCTTGCAGCTCTCTAAGAGTGATACAAGACCGGAAAGTTCAGTTTTGACTGGGAGCCCGCCTGGCCTGGCTATTAACGGCCACCAGCCCCTGCTGGTTACACACATAAGTACAGTTCCTCCCCGCCTCTTTGGCGGCATAGAGCGCCTGGTCCGCGTGGCTGAGCAACCGGGTCAATGAGACCTCCGGGTGATACAAGGTGGAGGCGACCCCTATGCTGATCGTCAAGGGAATATTTATAGGGTTTAGGGACTCGATACGCCGCCGCAACTCCTCGGCCTGAGCCAAGGCTTCACTTTCTCCACAGTGTGGTACGAGGATGACAAACTCTTCCCCGCCAAACCTTGCGACAATAGGGTCACCCTCAGTGTGCCGGTAAGCCACCTCCCCCAGCCGCCTGCCGGTCTCCATTGCTTCCGGAGATTTAGTCTCCTCTATAAAATGCTGCCTGAGCGCCTGCGCAATCAAGACTAATACGCGATCTCCGGCAATATGGCCATAATTGTCGTTGATCTTCTTGAAATGATCTATATCTATCAAGTACCCCCATAACGGGCGGCTGGACTCTTTTTCGAGGCTACGGCTACCATGGTCGAATAGGTAACGCCGATTATGCACCCCGGTCAGGCTGTCCGTGGTGGCCAGCCGACTCATCTCCTCGGCCTGGTGTTTGAGGGCGGTGAACTGCTGTTTGATGAGCAGCAGCGAACGTACCCGGGCCATCAGCACCTCGGCCACAATGGGTTTGGTGACAAAGTCGTTCGCCCCGGCATGGAACACCTCGGCCTGCTTTTTCTCATTGCTGATGGAGGTGACCACCAACACCGGCAGCTCTTGCTGGGAGTAATGCAGCTTAGCGCGGATGGCGTGCAGCAAATCGCCGCCCGTCATTTTACCCTTGAGGAAAAAGTCGGTGATCACGATGTCCACCTCCGGCTCGTCCTCCGGCCCGCTCCGCTCCAGCAGACTCAAGGCCTGTTCCGCGGTGCTGACGTGCTCCACCTGCAAACCGTGCGTTTCCATCACACGGCGCGTGATCTCTGCGGCGGTGGGGCTGTCTTCCACATAGAGTACCCTACCCACCAAACCGAGATTCCGTTGAGTGAAGGCCTTGATGAAGCTTACAAACTCTGTATAACCCTCTGATTTATCAAAATAATCAGTGACGCCGGCGGCAAAGCCTTCGCGCAGCAGCCGGTCATCTGCATCACCGGAGACGACGATGATGGGGGTATAGCGCTGGATGGCGGTCTCACGGATACGCCGGCTGAGATCGAGGCCGTCCAGATCGGGAAGCAACAGGGCGGTGATGATGAGATCGAACTTGATGGTGGTGAGATAGCCCAAGGCCTCGCTTGCGCTGGCGCAAGCGGTGATGCGGGCATTGCCCATCTCGGCCCGCAGGCTGCGCGCAATCAGCATGCGCGAGACCTCGGAGCCATCCACGATCATGATGGCTGTTGTTCGTTTTTCCACCCCAACCTTACCCCTTCTAAGTCAGCCAGTATGACATCTGATAAGGGTGGCATAATTCATACCAGAGTGCTACGTCGGCTCGATAGCAACCAAGTGTCTGTGTACGGCCAGCAATGCACCGAACAGGCCAAGCGCCCCTCCCAGGCTCAGCAACA
This sequence comes from Gammaproteobacteria bacterium, assembly GCA_043740145.1. Taxonomy (GTDB): domain Bacteria; phylum Pseudomonadota; class Gammaproteobacteria; order SURF-13; family SURF-13; genus JACPZD01. The sequence goes on along the minus strand of JAYUCX010000041.1, from coordinate 8,641 downwards.
CGAGGCTGCCGGTAAGGCTTAAGTGGATCAGTTGGAAATCGCTGCTATATAGCCTCGCGAGCTGGTCTATCGGGCCGCGCAGCAGCCCCAGGGCAAGCATCACCAGCGCCCAGGCGATGACCCCGCCGAGCAGCCCATAGCCGAGGCCGAGGTAGAGAAACGGACGGCGGATAAAGGTATCGGTCGCGCCTATCAGCTTGATGATCTCGATCTCCTCGCGGCGGCTTAGTATCGCCAAGCGGAGGGTGTTACTCACGATCAGCAATACGCCGAGTGCCAACAGACCGGCCAGCAGCGTCACACCGCGCTCGACGACCCGCAGAATCGCCTCCAAACGCTGCAGCCATTGCATATCAAACTGCACGGCGTCGGCCTCGGGGAGAGCCCGTAGCGTGGTGAGCAGTTCCGTGACCGCCTGAGCAGGCGAAGTTCCTGCGGGAGGCGGCGTGGGGTAGACCACCAGCAGAGCCGGCAGGGGATTCTCATCCAACATCGCCATAGCCTCGGCAAAACCGCTCTGTTTGCGCATCTCCTCGAGCCCTTGAGAGCGGCTAATCAGCTTGACCTGCGACACACCCGGCAGCGTGCGCAGCCGATCGGCGAGCGCGCCTGCCTGAGCGTCGTTGATCCCGGGTTTGAGAAAGACCGAAATCTGACGCTCGTCGTGCCATTGCGTGCTATGCGCCTGAATAGGGCTCAATACCGCATACAGCCCGGCAGGGAGGGCGAGCGCAATGCCGATGACGGCGGCCGTCATTAAGGTGGCGATAGGGGCGCGGCTCAACTGTCCGAGCGTGGCGACAAACACCTGCAGGTGTAACAGGATAAAGGCGCCGGGCAGGCGCCCCGGCGGCGTAGACAGGGAGGACCTGGTCTCCGCCGGCGGACCGGACGGCCGTTGCAGCTTCTCGCGCGCAACGGGTGTCGCCCCCGTGCGCCGCCTACCGCTGCCGAAGAGATTCTTCATACGCCTTACTATCGCCGGTCAGTCGGCCATTTTTGAGGGTGAGCATGCGCTGCGACAGGCTCTCGATGAGGCTCACATCGTGGCTCGCAATCAGCACCGTTACACCGAACTGATTGAATTGCTGAAACAGCTTCATGATCTCACGCGATAGCTCCGGGTCGAGATTGCCGGTCGGCTCGTCGGCGAGCAACAGCGGCGGCTTGTTGACCACGGCACGGGCGATGCCGACGCGCTGTTGCTCGCCGCCCGACAGGACCAGGGGATAGAGCCGCTCCTTGCCGAGCAATCCGACCTTGTCCAGCGCGGCGCGCACCCGCCGGCCGGTCTCCGCTGCACCGAGACCGGCGATCACCAGCGGCAGTGCGACATTGTCGAACACCGTGTGGTCATTGAGCAGCCTATGACTCTGGAAGACCATGCCGATGCTGCGGCGCAGATAAGGGATGCGCCGATTGCCGAGCGCCGACAGGTTTTGTCCGTTGACGATGATCTGACCGCTGCTCGCGCGTTCCAGCAGGGTGATGAGCTTCAGCACCGTGCTTTTGCCGGCGCCGGAGTGGCCGGTGAGGAAGGCCATTTCGCCGCGCTGGAGTTCAAAATCCAGTCGGTTCAGCGCCTCATAACCGCCAGGATAGCGCTTGGAGACCTGGTGGAAGTGGATCATATAATGTAGGTCGGCTCAAGCGAAGCGGAGCCGACATTGATTTGTCGGTTCCGCGCCACGCACTTGAACCGACCTACCCATTTTCATCAAACAACGCCTCCACAAACTCCTTGGCGTTAAACTCGCGCAGATCTTCGATCCCTTCGCCGACGCCGATGTAGCGTATAGGCAAACCGAGTTTCTTGGCGATGGCGAAGATGATGCCGCCCTTGGCGGTGCCGTCCAGCTTGGTGAGGAGAATGCCGGTCACGCCCACCGCCTGGTGAAATTGACTTGCCTGGGTCAGGGCATTCTGGCCGGTGCCAGCGTCCACCACCAGCATGGTCTCATGGGGCGCGCCGAGGTCGGCCTTGGCGATCACCCGTTTGACCTTTTTCAGTTCCTCCATCAGATTGCCCTGAGTGTGCAGGCGGCCTGCTGTGTCGGCGATGAGTATATCTACACCACGCGCACTCGCAGCCTGCATCGCATCAAAGATCACCGAGGCGGAGTCCGCCCTGCTGTGCTGGGCGATCACCGGGATGGTGTTACGCTCGCCCCAGACCTGCAATTGTTCGATGGCTGCGGCGCGGAAGGTGTCGCCGGCAGCCAGCATGACCGAGTGGCCCTGGCCTTGCAACCGCTTGGCGAGTTTGCCGATGCTGGTGGTCTTCCCTGCGCCGTTGATGCCTACCATCAGTATCACATACGGCCGCACACCCGGGGTTATCCTCAGGGGACGGCTGCACGGCTCCAGGATGGCGAGCAGGTCTGCGCGCAGCGCGGCAAATAGGGCCGCCGCATCGCTTAATTGACGCCGCGCCACGCGCGCAGTCAGATCCTCGATGATCGTCTGCGTCGCCTCCACGCCGAGATCGGCGCTCAACAACTGCGCCTCGATCTCCTCCAACAACGCCCCGTCAATCTGCCGCTTACCGAGCACCAGCCGGGAGAGGCCCTCGCCCAGGTTGCTGCGGGTGCGGCCAAGCGAGGTCTTGAGGCGCGAGAACAGTCCCCGCCCAGCCGCGGCGGGAGACTCGACGCCGTCGGGGTTTGCGTCACCCGTCGCGGTGGCTGAGGGCGGAGATGTGTCTTTTCTGAAACTGAACATGGCTTTTTAGATCATAGAATGCGCTGGATGCGTTATCCTATCACTCAGGCCGGTTTTAGACGAACCCCTACTTGCAAAGGATTTACCCGATGCCTAGACTGTTTCTCATCATACTGCTCTGCGCCGCTTGGACGGCCGCCGCCTCGCCCGCCGAGGTCCATGAATTCAAACTGGACAACGGCCTCAAACTGATCGTCAAGGAGGATCACCGCGCACCGGTGGTCGTTTCGCAGGTCTGGTACAAGGTCGGCTCCAGTTACGAGCACAGCGGCATCACCGGGCTGTCGCATGTACTGGAACACATGATGTTCAAGGGCACGCGCAAACACGGCCCCAATGAGGCCTCGCGCATCATCTCCGCCAACGGCGGCCGGGAAAACGCCTTCACCGGCCGCGATTACACGGTCTATTTCCAGCAATTGGAAAAATCACGGTTATCGGTGAGCTTCGAACTGGAGGCCGACCGCATGCGCAATCTACTGCTCAAGGAAGAGGAGTTTGCCAAGGAACTGCAGGTGGTCATGGAGGAACGCAGGCTGCGTACCGACGACGACCCCGAGTCGCTCACCTATGAACACTTCACCGCCACCGCGTTTCTCAACGGTCCGTATCGCAATCCGGTGATCGGCTGGATGGACGATCTCGAGAACGTCAAACTCGATGACCTGAAACAGTGGTACCGCACCTGGTATGCGCCCAACAACGCCACCGTGGTGGTGGTGGGCGATGTGCAGCCCGATGAGGTGTTTGCTCTCGCCAAAAAATATTTTGGGCCGCTCAAACCCAGTAAATTGATGCCGCTTAAACCGCGCCGCGAGGTCGAGCAAAAGGGCATGCGGCGGGCGATAGTGAAGGCCCCGGCCGAGTTGCCGTATCTGCTGATGGGCTATCAGGCGCCGTCGCTGACCGCTTCCCATGGCGCGGACGGGGAACCCTATGCCCTCGAGGTGTTGTCGGGAATTCTGTCCGGCGGCAACAGCGCGCGGCTCGCCAAGCACCTGGTGCGCGAAGATCGCATCGCCGCGAGCGCCGGTGCGGGATATAACCTGTATTCCCGCGTCCCTGATCTGTTCATGCTCGAGGGCACACCCGCACAGGGCCGCAGCGTCGCCGAGCTCGAACAGGCACTGCGTGACCAGATCAAACGTTTGCAGGATGAACCGGTGAGCGAGGCAGAGCTTGCCCGCATCAAGGCCCAGGTCGTGGCCGGCAAGGTCTATGAGCAGGACTCCACCTTTGGCCAGGCGATGCAGATCGGGAATCTGGAAACCGTCGGCCTCGACTGGCGCCTGCAGGACACCTTCGTAGACCGCATCAACGCGGTCACCGCGGAACAGATCCAACAGGTCGCACGTAACTATCTGAACGATGACCGGCTCACCATCGCGGTGCTGGAACCGCTCCCTCTCGACCCCAACAAGAAACCGCGCGGGCCGTTGGACGGTCACTTAGGAGGCGGCAATGTACGTTAGAGCATGGATAGGTGCGATCCTGTTTGCACTGTGCAGCGTCGCGCAGGCCGGGCCGCGGATTGAACAGTGGCAAACGCAAAATGGCGCGCGCGTCTACTTTGTCGCGGCGCCGGAATTGCCCATGGTAGACATGCGGGTGGTGTTTGATGCGGGCAGCGCACGCGACGGCGGCAAGCCCGGGCTCGCCGCGCTGACCAACGGCCTGCTCGACGATGGCGCCAAGACGGCTGATGGCGAGCTTAACGCCGATCAGATCGCGGAGCGCTTCGCCGACCTTGGTGCGCAATTCGGCACCGGCGTGGACCGTGACATGGCGAGCATCAGCCTGCGCAGCCTGACCAAACCTGAGCTGCTGCAACCGGCCTTGCAAACCACAGCGGCGCTGCTGACGCAGCCGGCCTTTCCGCAAAATGGCTTCGAGCGCGAGCAGAGCCGCGTGCTTACCAATCTCCAGGCGCAAGAACAGTCTCCCGGCGAGATAGCGGGCAAGACCTTCTTTAAGGCCGTGTACGGCGAACATCCTTATGCCACGCAAGCGCTCGGCAATCCGGATAGCATAAAGCAACTCACCCGCGATGACCTGATCACCCATCACAACCGCTATTACGTGGCACGCAATGCCGTGGTCGCCATCGTCGGCGCTGTCACGCGCAAGGAGGCGGAGGCCATTGCCGAGACGCTGGTAGGCAAGCTGCCCGAGGGCGAGGCCGCGCCCAAACTTCCGAAGGTGCACGATCTGGACGCGGGCCGCACGATCGAGATCCCGCACCCTTCGGCGCAGACCCACATCCTGGTCGGCCAGCCCGGCATCAGCCGCGACGACCCTGACTATTTCCCGCTGGTCGTCGGCAATCACATCCTCGGCGGCAACGGCCTGGTCGCGCGGCTTGCCGAGGAGATCCGCGAAAAGCGCGGGCTCTCCTACAGCACCTACAGCTACTTCCAGCCGATGCGTGAGCCGGGTCCTTACACCCTCGGCCTGCAAACCCGCAACGAGCAGACACAAGCGGCTCTCAAGGTGTTACGAGATACGCTGAAAAATTACGTCGAGAACGGCCCGACTCCCGCCGAGCTCAAAGCCGCCAAGCAAAACATCACCGGCGGCTTTGCGCTGCGCATAGACAGCAACGCCAACCTGCTCGACTATCTCGCGCTGATCGGCTACTACAACCTGCCGCTCGACTATCTGGACAGCTACAATCGAAAGGTCGAACAGGTCACCTTGGAACAGATCCGCGACGCCTTTAAGCGCCGCGTGAAACCGGAACAGATGGTCACGGTCATCGTCGGTGGCGGCGCGCAAGCAACCCAAAACTAAACGCCCCAATCAACTGCGCATCATCGGCGGTCGTTGGCGCGGGCGGCGTTTGAGTTTTCCCGACGTCGAAGGTTTACGCCCCACGCCCGACCGGGTGCGCGAAACCCTATTCAACTGGCTCGCACCCATTATCGAAGGCGCGCGTTGTTTGGATCTCTTTACCGGCAGCGGCGCACTGGGCTTAGAGGCACTGTCGCGCGGCGCTACCGAGGTCGTTATGGTGGACCGTGACCCAGAGGTCATTACTCTCCTTAAGGAACATATCCAAACTTTGCAAGCTCACGGTGCGCAACTCGTTCAGGCCGATGCCCTCACCTGGCTACAGTCGCCCCGGCGGGATCAACACTTCGACATCGTCTTTCTCGACCCGCCGTTTGAGCAAGGCCTCCTCGAGCCTTGTTGCGCTTTCTTAGAGAAGCACGGTTGGCTCACCGTACCCGCCTATATCTATCTGGAATCCGAGCTTAATCTTGGATTGCCCGCCCTGCCTGACAACTGGCGCCTCAAGCGCAGCCAAAAGGCCGGCCAAGTGGGGTATTATCTGGCTGTAAGGGAAGAAAACACAGAAGCCCAAATTTGAAATGGCAGCGCGACGCTCGGAATTGTCCGGCCTTAAAAACTGGGGCCTGTAACCGAAAAATGGTCGAACGCCATCGGTGTTTATACTCGAAAGGATTTGCTAGAGTTAGGCCCGCTAAATGCGTATAGAATACTCAAAGGGCATGGCTATAACGTCACGCCGAATCTGGTCTACGCCATACAAGGGGCCTTGCTGAACATGCATTGGAATAAATTGCCCGTCTCGTTGAAAGAGAAATTAAAATCACAACTCTATGGATCGGTGCTGACATGAACATCACCGCAATCTATCCCGGCACCTTCGACCCCATCACCAAAGGCCACAGCGATTTAGTACAACGCGCGGCGAAATTATTTGATCGGGTAATCGTGGCGATAGCGGCGAATCCCACCAAGGCCCCGGCGCTATCGTTGGCCAAGCGCGTGGAATTGGCGCACACCGTGCTTGCCGAATTAAAAAATGTCGAGATCGTAAGTTTCGATACCCTGCTCGCTGATTTTGTGAAGGCGCGCGGGGCACAGGTGATACTTCGCGGCCTGCGCGCGGTATCGGACTTCGAGCACGAATTTCAACTCGCCAGCATGAATCGCAGGCTTGCGCCTCAAGTCGAAACCTTGTTTTTAACACCCGCTGAACAATATGCCTATATCTCATCGAGTCTGGTGCGCGAGATCGCTGCGCTCGGCGGCGATGTCTCAGAGTTTGTACACCCGGCGGTCAGCGCCGCGCTCGCCGCCCACAGACGCTAAGATGCAGTGGCGCGCGCGGCTGCTGCTACTCCTGATCGTTACGATCGGGACCCAGGCACTCGCCGACCAACCACCCGCCGCCGCCGTCGCCAGCGCCCATCCGCTCGCCACCCGGGCCGGCCATGAAGTCCTCTCCGCGGGCGGCAATGCCTTCGATGCAGCGGTAGGGGAGGCCAATGCCATTGCGCCCGGCAAACGTCCGCTCTCCAGTATGACACCGACCTTTCTGGAGGATAAGCGTGGCGTGGCGATCTTGGGCACGCCCGGTGGCAGCCGGATTATCTCGATGGTTTTACTCGCCACGCTGGACTATGCAGCCGGTCATGAACCGGAGTCCTGGGTAACCTTGCCACGCTATCACCACCAGTTTCTGCCCGATGCGGTGCAATATGAACCTGGCGCGCTTTCCAGGGAACTGGTTACGGGTCTTGAAAAGACGGGCCACAAGTTAGAGCCCCTGGAACAGCCCTACGGCAACATGCAGGCGGTGCTCTGGGACCGGCGAAACAGGACCGTCAAGGCCGCCAGCGACCCGCGCGGGATGGGGCAGGCAGAGGTCCGTTAGCAATCGGCCCGCCGCCTTGCGCCGTGACGGCGGGTTGACTATAATGGCTTTCATTTTTAGCACTTTTAACTCAATTTTAACCGTAGGAGCCCTCTATGCCTGCATCCATGATTATTCCGATCATTATCTTCGGCGGCTTTATCTTGCTTGCTATCGCGATCACCAACGTCGCGCTGAAGAATCTCACCCCGCCTAAAAAGTAAACTGAAACCAGGCGCAGCCTACCTGCGCCCGGTCTCGGGTTGTCTTAAGCCCAAACCTGTACACGCTATAACTGCCGCGGGTAACGGCCCGTCTGCTGCCGTAACGACTTAACACCTCTGTCATGCATACATCGTCCACCCATCCACTCATCAAATTCGTCGTGATGTCGGCCGTGTTCTTTCTTGTCGGTACCGTACATGGCGTGCTGCAGGTGATACACCCGATTCGCGTCTGGCTGGACTCCATCGGCAGTCCCTACGGCGGGCCCGGACATATGATAGACCCGCTCGCCCACGCCCATATCAATATGGTCGGCGGCGTGGTGCTGCTGGTAATGGCGGCGAGCTATCATCTACTTTCTGTGTTGTCCAATCGTCCGCTCTATTCACTGCGACTGGTCAATCACACCTTCTGGTGGACCAGCCTCGGCGTCGTGGGCTTTTACAGCACGCTGTTGTTCTTTGGCATCTGGGAAGGTTTTTTATACCTCGAACATCCCGCAAAGGTGGAGGAAGCCCATCGTTATTACCCGCCAGTCATCGCGACGGTTTCCACCGTGATGGGTATTGGTTTTTGGTGTTATTTCGCCAATATCTTTTTGACGGTCAGGGATATCTATAAAAATCGTCCATGAGGCTGGAGTGCGGATGCCCCGGGAGCTTTCCCGGCTGGCACGATCAGGACATCGCCCTCGGCGGGCAACGGGTGCACAGCGTGTCCGTACCCATGTTTTTGCACATGCCGATCGGCTATGAGCTCCAGGTGGAGCGGCAACGGCAGACGCTGAAGCGCCTCAAACTCACGGAGCGCTGGCCGGGTATGGCGCTGATGCGCACCGGCCTGTTCCGCGGAAAGCTCCTGCGGCTGTTGGAACCCGCCACCTCACCTGCGCGCGGACTGGAGTATCTTCCCAACCCTTTTCAGGTGCGCGGATTTTTACATGAAGGCGGTATCGGCAGCCTTTCCCAAAGTGTGCGCCGGATGCAAACCGGTCTGGTAAAAACGGGAAAACGGCCGCTGGAGTTGTACCTC